>JAEURX010000050.1 GCA_016788885.1 Nitrospira sp.
GTCCCGTCCGTCGATCCGTCATCGACCACGAGAATCTCCACGTCGCCATGCTCCTGCGCCCGCACGCTGGCCACGGCCTTTGCGACAAACGGCGCCCCGTTGAAAACCGGAATGACAACACTAACCGACTCATTCATGTCACAACTCTCGCACCCTTCAGATCCAGAATCCGGCCCGCCGCTTCGAAGACTTCATCGACCGTGATCTGGCGCATGCAACTGTCGTCTCCGCGCAAGCAACTGGGATGGTAACAGGCTCGGCAGTCCAGACCTTTATAGATCACCTGCGTCAATCCGCCACGCGGCCCCCACCGCTCCGGATAGGTGGGACCAAACAACGCCACCACCGGCGTACCTACCGTCGCGGCAATATGCATGGCGCCTCCGTCGTTGCCCACGAACAAGGCACACCGTTTGACCAGTGAGGCATACTGCAGCAAAGAAAACTTTCCCGCCACCACAATGGGAGCGCAATGGGTTTTACGGGCGACCTGTTCGGCGACCTCACGCTCCCGTTGATCACCACCCAGCATAATCCTGCAATGAAACCGTTCGGCGAGGCGATCACTCAGTTGAGCAAACCGTTCAGGCGGCCAGACTTTCAACGAATACCGTGCGCCCGGTTGCAACAGCACCAACGGCGGGGCATGATCACCGGTCAAACCCTGTTCGTTCAACCATTGGTCCGCCATCTTTTCTTCCGATTCGGAGACAGAGACCGTGGGCATGCCCCGTTTGGGATCGAGGCCCAGCGCTCTCAGGGCGCAGAGGTCGTACTCCACACGATGCTGATCGACCGGGCGCGGCTTCACCACCCTGCTGTACAACAGTCCGCGCCAGCGGTGCTCCGCGTTAAATCCGATCCGAATAGGCGCCCCGGTCGCGAAGCTGATGACAGCGGAACGGTCGCCGTCGGTCAGGTCGATCACGCAGTCGAATCCCCGCTCTCGAAGACCATACACAAATTTGCATTGGTCAACCCATGCGCCTTTTTCAAGACACAGCACTTCGTTCACATCCGGATGATGGGCCAGCACCCCTTCCGTTCCGCGATTGACGAGCATCGTGAGTTGCGCGTCGGGAAAGGCGTCTCGCAATGCACGGAGCACCGGCGTCGACAGCAGCACATCCCCGATATGCCGCAACTTGATGATGAGGATCTTCTTGGGAGGCATCATGCCGATGGGCGTCATGTGCAAAGCTCGCGGTAGAGGGCACTGGTAGACGCTGCCGCCCGCCGCCAGGTAAAGAGTCGGGCGCGTTCGTATCCACGCTGCCGAAGACCGTCTCGGAGACTCGCATCGGACAGAGCGGTGACCATGGCTCGGCCAAGCCCCTCCACGTCGTCCGGATCCACGAGCAAGGCCGCATCACCCGCCACCTCGGGCAATGAGGACGTCGACGAGGTAACGGTCGGCGCGCCGCAGGCCATCGCTTCCAGCACCGGCATACCGAAACCTTCGTACCGTGACGGAAACACGAAGAGGTCGGTGCACGAATACAGCCGTCTCAATTCCTCACGATCGAGACGACCGGTACAACGGACATCCTCATCCAACGACAGCCCCTGCGCCGTCGCGCGATAGCTGCCCTGCGGATGATCCGGATCACCGACCAGCAGCACGGCCCGGCCGCCCAGTTGTGCACGAACCTTGGCCACCGCTTGCAAAAATACCGCATGGTTTTTTCGAGGATCGGCGCCGCCGACGAAGAGGATGAACCCCGCCGCCGGAATGTCCCAGCGATGGGAGAGCTCCGCTCTCACCTCTGCCTGACGCAGGGGCGCGAAGTCATCGGAGACTCCGTTGTGAATGACGACGATGTGCTCACGGGCAATGCCGTAGAGGGATTCGATCTCCCGGGCCGAAAACTCCGACACCGTCACGACTTTTCTCGCCCGGTTCGCCGTGGCGATGGCCCGCCTGGATGAACCGGCCTGGCCCAAAAGTTTGCGCGAATATTCCGGATGCCGGGCCAACCAGAGATCATGGATGGTCACAATGCCCCCGAACCGCCCCGTCGTATGCATCTTGAAATTCGGCCCGTGATACAGATCCAAGCGATCCCACCGACCACGCCAGCCCATGGACCAACGAGGCGTCTCCACCCAGTGGAGGCGACGGTGGAGCGGCCAGCCGCCGAGCGTGCCTGCTTTCAGTGATCCGGGCCGAAGATACCCGACGAACTCATCGGCGTCATCCAGTTCCAACAACGCGTGGAGCAGATGATGGGTGTGCCACCCGACCCCCCCCTTATCGCCCACGATGGATGCCGCGTCGATCCCGATCCGCATCAAACGAACGATGCCTCCGCTAAACGCACGCGGCGCTCCCCTTCACCCTCATTTGTCACGGTTCACGTTGAGTCGCTCCCAGGCCTTCGCGTACTTGACGAAGGTATGAAGGCCGGCGAACATCGCCACGACCAGGCCGTGCACCCCATCGCGATACCCACCGCGCGTGACCAACGTTTTCAGCACGGTCCCGATATGGTGGGTGGCAATGGTCCACCCGCTGATGTGGGTCACCCGCTTCAGTTTTTCATCCGCTCCCAGCGTCGTATACCGCATCATCTTGCGGATGTGGTGGTGCACGGTCGGCATGCTGTAGTGGATGAAGGGCTCTCGCAACCGCTCTCGACGGCCCTGCAGCACGAAATTTTCATGCAATCGCACATCGTCGTAGCGCCCGGCCGTCTTGCGAAACAGCCGGAGTTGATAGTCCGGGTACAACCCGCCGCCTTGAATCCATTTCCCGTAGAAATAGTTTCGGCGAGGAATCTCGTATCCACCGATGTCGGCCGGTGGTCCGCCGGCCAGCAGCGCCTGAATCTCCTGTCGCAATCCGTCGGTCACCCGCTCGTCGGCATCCACCACGAGAATCCAGTCCGAGCCGGCTTGGTCGATCCCGAAGTTTTTCTGTGGCCCATACCCGGGCCAGGGGCGCACAAACACCTGCGAGAGAGCAGCCTTGGCCAACTCCACGGTCCGGTCCCGACTTTCAGCGTCCACCACAATACGTTCATCGGCCCACCGGACGGACTCAAGACAGTCTGCAATGTTCTGTTCTTCGTCCTTGGTAATGATCACGGCCGCAATCGTCATCGTGCGCTGCTCCGTCACGCCGTCACCGCGACGCGCTGCGGCTCTGGCGTTGGAGTTCCCAGAAGCGCGCATACTTGATGAACGTGTAATACGCATACAGTCCGGACAAAATGAGTCCCGGCACGCCGTCCAGACAACCTTTGCGTCCGACATACATCTTCACAAAGGTAAATGCAGGATGCGACACCAACTGATGCCATGAGAACGACCGCCCCTGTTCGATCATACGTCGCGCCATGAGGTCTGAATAGCGCTCTTGCTTGGCCAGATAGTGATCGATGTTGCGAAACGGGTACTGCAGCGCCGTGGCGGTGAGATACCCAAGCCGTCCATCCACATCGAAACTTTCGTGGACCAGTTCCTCCCGATAGCGGAATCTGCTCTTGCGGAATAGCTGCGGCTGGCGGTAATCGGGAAACCAGCCACAATGTTTGATCCAGCGCCCGAGAAAGTAATTCTTCCTGGGCACATAATAGGCATCGGCCTCCGGCCCAGCGTCCAACACTCGCCGGATCTCATCGCGCAATTCCGGGGTGGCCCGCTCATCAGTATCCAGACTGAAGATCCACTCGTGCGTGGCATGCGTCAAGGCCTCGTTCCGCAGACGGCCGAACCCGTGAAAGTCATGCTGATACACCCGGTCCGTGAACTCCCGGCTGATCCGCTCGGTGCCGTCGGTGCTGTGCGAATCGACGACGATGACTTCATCCGCCCAGGTGAGGGAATCCAGGCAGGCCCGCATATTGGGTTCGTCATTGTAGGCAATCACCACGGCCGATACGGGAAGACGATCCACAGCGAAAATCCTTCTTAATCGATGACGACGACGAACCCCGGTCCTGCAGCCGTTACAGTCGCGAGCCGAACTCCCGCCACGACCACAGGCGGTTGGAATCGAGGGCCACGTTGGCCACTTCGTGCACGGCGAGGAGTTCCGGCCCACGGGTGGCGGACAAGCGACGCCGGCCGACCGCCTCGTCCGAAATCGGCTCGAACGCCAACGTCGCCTCCTGAAAACTCTCCGTTGACAGCGAGTACAGCAATAGGCCGTCCGCACTGGCGAGCCCCACCAGATTGTCGTACACACTCGTGAGGTACGCCACCTGGTCGGGCAGACAATCCCGAACCAGCAGGCAACTGACGTCATGTCCGGCAAATGATCCTACTGCCGGAAGCCCGCCGGTCAGCGCCAACAGAGTCGGCGCCACATCCACCTGACTGGCAATGGCCGAGACCGTACGAGGCCGGTAGGTAGTCGCTGTGCGCAACGACTCATCCATCCAGATCAACAACGGAGAAGCGAAATGTCCGGCCTTCCGTTCAAGGTCCGTGCGTCCCACCGGCTCATGCCGTCCGTGATCTCCCAGAACCAGCACGATGGTATTCTGTAGCAGCCCCTCGCGGACAAGCCTGGTAAAGACCCGTTCCAGTTCAAGGTCCGTATAACGCAAGGCCGCGACATACTTATCCGCCACCTGCTGCTGCAATGCCTGCACGTCCGGGTGACGGTCCGGGGCGGCAAAGGGATGGTGTGTCGACAGCGTCAGTGTCGTGAGAAAAAATGGGCGGCGCTCCGCCTGATGCTGCTTGATGCGTTCGTAGAACTGATCGAACAAGGCTCCGTCCACGATTCCCAACCCCGCGCGCTCGGCATCCGGAGAAAAGTCGCCCTCGTCGAGCAACTGCTGAAGTCCATTGCGAGCGACGAACGTTTGCAGTCGGTTCAAATCACGATGCTGGCCGATCACCATCTCCGTGTGATACCCCTGGCGTTGCAACAACGACGGGAGACACAGGTAATCATGGGCGTACCGTGTCTTCATGGCGGCGGCCCCGTGCCGCGGAAACGTACTGCACAACGTCGCAAACAACCCCCTGGAGGTTTGCACGCCGTTGGAGAAGAAATGTTGGAAATAGACGCTATCGTTCTTGAGCCGATCCAGGAAGGGCGTGCCCTTCACCCCGCCATAGGTCTGTCCCAGATACCGGCGATCCAACCCTTCGAGGAACAGCAGCAGGATATTGGGAGGCTTGGGCAATCGAACGCTGTCTGATGACGTCGTCATGGTCCGCACGAGCGGATACCTGGAGTCGACAAACGTCTCGGCCGGGCCCAGCAGTTGCTGAGTAGTCCGCACAGCCAGATCGTAGGGCATCGTGTCAGTGCCGACTTGCCGTTCCCCCCTTCCTCGCGAGACCAACGCGATTCGCAACGCTTCACTCGCAAACAGGACCGGATTCTGCGCCAGGGTGTAATAGACCATGCTGCCGATCGGCGCAATGCGAATCCCATAGGGGCCGGAATGGTGAAAGCCGGCACCTCCGGCGACCAACGCGACGACCAGCACCGCATTGGCCTGAAATCCTGAGCCGAGACGCCAACGATCCAAGGCCGGCACCACCGCAGCGGAAAAACTCCACCACCACAGCCCAATACCGACAGCCTGCAGCGCCAGAAACCAGGCCAACCGCCAGGCCCACTTGCCGGCCGCCCCCAGTTCCGCGCTGGTTTGCTGCATCGCCTGAACATTGGTGCCACCCGTCGTGGTCGTCGGCGTGAACAGATCCCCGATGTATTCGAGAAACACAAAATCCATGTGCTGGCGATTAAACCCGTAGTAGCCCATGTCGACGCAGAGGAGCGCGAACAGCAACAGGCCCACAAGTCCCGCACTCACGTGCAACGTGGGACGAAAGGCGCGCGCAAGCACCTCCGGCGATTGGCGCAGAGATGCCCATGTATGGCGGACCAGCACAGTCCCCGTCGCCCCGGCCAGAGCCAGCGCCAGGGCAAAGGTCGCCGTGATGAAATCTCCCCGCACCCCGACGACCAGTGTTTTCAGAAGGAGCGCGGCGGACGGAGTTTCCTGTTCCAGTGCGTCCCCCAGGAGAAACACCCGCTCCGCCGTCTGAATGACCACGAAGAGAATCCACCAGAACAGGACCGTCTTGCGAATCGAGGTCCCGGCGCCGGCCCATCGAGGCATCATGACGCAGAACCCGATCGACTCATGACCTGTCGATAGACCCGTTCCAACTCATCCACCATGCGGTCGATGGAATAGGTCTGTACGACCCGCTGGCGGCCACGGCTCCCCATCGCATGGCGGAGCGAGGCATCCTGCACAAGACGCACGATCCCCCCGGCCAATGCGGCGACATCACGAGGCGGCACGAGCACACCCGAGTCACCGTCCTTGATCACGTCGGGAATGGAGCCAGTAGTCGTGGACACAACCGGCAAGCCGACCGCCAGTGCCTGCATCAACACCTGCGGAATGGTATCGCCTTCCACCGTCGGAATGACGAACAGGTCCAACGAGCGAAAGACATCCAGGAGATCCTCCCGAAATCCCAACATACGCACCGACGCCGTCAGGCCCAATCGTTCGATCTGCGCGTGAATATTCTGCGCCTCCGGCCCCTCCCCCACGATGAGGAACGTCACGTCCCGGTGCTGTTTCAACACCTCGGGCACCGCCTCCACAAGATAGCGATGGCCTTTGTAATCGCGGAGGTAAGAAATCATCCCGACCAGGAGATGCCCGGATGGAATCCCCAACTCGGCGCGGAGATCGTGCCGGGGCGGCGCCGGTGAAAACTGTTCCACATCGAGCCCGATGGGAAAGGCAGCGACACGGTCCGGAGACAGGCCGTCTCGATGAATGAGATCCTGTCGGTTCCGCTCGCTGCCGGTCACGATGACCAGGTCGAAGAGGCGCCGGTAGAGCAGATGCGTGGTGGCGTTCTTGTTGAGGGGTGCGGAAATGTGCCGCGAACGGATCACCGGCGGGCGCGGATGTCGCATTCTGGTGGCAAGGGCCGCGATCCAACTGTCACGCGAGCTGTTGACGTGGACGATATCGGGACGCTCTCGCGTCAGCAGTCGGCGAAACGCCAGAATCGAGAGCGGGAGTCGCCATTGCCGCATGACAAAGGGCTCAACCGGCAATCCGCGCTCCTTCGCCATCGCCATGATGGGGCTACGCGGCTCCAGCACCAAGAGGATGCGATGGCCACGCTTCACCAAACGTTCGGCATGCAGCAGGACGGCCAACTCCTGCCCGCCGACCGCCATGCTGGATTCTGCGATGAGAATGTTCACACGGTTCCTGACTATGACGTTCGCCCGAGTTGCTGCATCACCGCCTGGACGACCTGCTCCGGTCGCACGCCCGTCAAACATTCAAGTGCCACGGCACGGGCGCACTCCCGGCGCAAGCAGGGCCTGCAGTCGACCGCATAGGACAACACGACATGCCCATGGCCGTAGGGTCCTGTTTTGACCGGATCGGTCGGACCGAAGAGCGCCACCACAGGGGTGTCCACCGCCGCCGCGATATGCATCGGACCGGAGTCGTTCGTCAACAACAGGCTGGCCCGGCGCAACAAACCGGGCAGCAAGCCTACAGGGGTCTGTCCCGTCAGATCAACCGCTTTCGTACGCATCCGTCCCGTCACCGCCTGGGATTCCGGTCGTTCCGCCGGTCCCCCCATCAGGACCACCGGCACACCATACCACTCTGCAAGCTGATCCGCGGCTTCCGCAAAATGTTGCGGCGGCCAGCGTTTCGTCTCCCACCGCGCAGACACATTCATTGCCACCCAGGGGGACGACTCGTCGATCCCGGCTCGCGCGATCAGGGTGTCGACGGCCTGCCGGTCCTCCGGCCGGTCGATGAAATCAAACCGCGGCCTCGCCGGGCGCACTGCGCCCAAAGCCTCCGCCACAAGCAGATACCGATCAACGGCATGCATGGGCGTGGCCGGCACTGCCACGCGTTCGGTGTACAGCAGCGGACTCCCCTCACGCGCATTGGCAAACCCGATACGCCTCGCGCAGCCCGTCAACCGGGCCATGGCGCCGCTTCTGAACAGGCCCTGCAGGTCGACGACAAGATCGAAGCCGGCCGCACGGAGTTCCGGCACCCGACTCAGCCAGCCCGCGAGCCCCTGATCGACCGCGCAGACCCGATCCACTCCGGCCATGACATGCACCACCGGTGCCCATTGTCGCTTGACCAGCCAGGTGACCTCGGCCTGAGGAAACCGCTCACGCAATACAGCCAGGGTCGGCATCGCGTGCACAATGTCGCCCAGCGAACTCGGTTTAATGAACAGGATGCGGCGAACAGGCTCGCTCATGGGGTCACCAGGGATGCTCTCTCGATCAGCGCGACAGGTCGGCAGCCGGCATCCGCGTCGCATGGGCGACAATCCAATCCACCGCCCGCGTCAGGTCCTCGGCCACATGATCCGGGGACAGGTCTCGCGCCGTCAGATCGGCCAAAGCTTCCGCTCCCGAGGGTCCGGTCATGACCAGGATGCCCTGCACGCCCACCTTCCTGGCAAGTTCGACATCGCGGGCACTATCCCCGATGAGATAGGCGCGGCTCAAATCAACCTGCAACTCGGTCAACGCCCGGTCGATCATGCCCCGCGCCGGCTTGCGGCAGTTACACTGATCATCCGGGTGGTGGGGACAAAAATACAGCCCGTCCAGGGTCACGCCGTCATCCGCTAACACCAGTCGCAATTTGTGATGAATGGCCTCCAGGTCTTTGGAGGTAAAATATCCGCGGCCCAGGCCGGATTGATTCGTCACCACGATCAAGCGTGCACCGGCCTGTTTGAGCTTAGCCAGGGCGGCGCCGACTCCTGGCAGCACAGTGAGAGCATCCGGCGATTTGAGGTACCCGCTGTCGATGTTCAAGGTGCCGTCACGATCCAAAAACACGGTGACCCCAGCCAACGACGTGGGCGAGAGAACAGGAGCCACCGACGGCGCCGGCTCGGCAGGGGACGGGACGACAAGCGGCAGGTGTCGTGACGCCGCCGCCTGTACCTGCTCCACCGTCACGCCGGTCATGCAACGATGATCGATGGGACATTCCCGCAGCAGGCAGGGCGCGCAGGAGACCGGCTGCCGCACCAACTGTGCGTCGACCCGGAACGGCGAGGTCGTTTTCCAATCCGTCGGACCGAACACGGCCACCAACGGCACGTTGAAGGCCGCAGCCACATGCATGGGCCCCGTATCGTTCGTCAGGAAGAGTTGGCAGCGCTTCACGAGCGCCATCAACTCCCGCACGGTCGTCTGCCCTGAGCACACGACCGACCGCGTTTTGATCTGATCGGCAATGGCTTTGCCCAGCGGCTCCTCGCCCTTGGCCCCCACAATCGCCACACCGACTCGTCTTCCGGATTGGGCCTGCACGTCCTTGACCACTCGATTGACCACCTCGGCGTACCGCTCCGGCAGCCAGCGCTTGGCATGACCATAGGTCGAGCCCGGATTCACCCCGATGACCAGGTCCGACACGCCGATCCCGGCTTCAGCGAGACGCCCGGCGATCAAGGCGGTTTCTTCAGGCGTCACAAACAGGCGCGGAGCGGGCGGCTGGCCCTGCCCGCCCAGCGGTTTGAGTAGATCCCAATAGTACTCGACCTGATGTCGTTGCGCGCTGCGAGGCGGCACGAGGACCGGATCGGACAACAGGAGACTCCGTCCGTCCGTCGCATAACCGTATCGCCGGGGAATGCCGGCCAGGAAACTGATCAGTGCCGCTTCAAACGCATTCTGGAACAGGATGGCGAGATCAAACCGATGCCGGCGCAGCACGCCAGCCAAGGTCCACTTCCCGGTCAACCCCGCGTGGCGGCCCCGATCGTCGTACACCAACGTACGAGTGACCGCGGGATGGTGCGCCAGCAAGTCAGCGATGGCGGGCTTCACGAGCAGCGTGATGTCGGCCTGCGGGAACAACGTACGCACCTGCGTCAGCGCAGGCTCGCACATGACGGCATCCCCTAGCCAGTTGGGGCCGCGCACGACAATGCGACGAATTTCTTCCTTACGCATGGCCCGCCGCCTTGTTCAGCCCATCGAGACGCAACACTGCCTCCAACCGATCCTGCCCCGACACAATCTCCGTTCTAAGTCTGACGGCCCAACAGGCGTCCGCATTCGTCAGAAACGGCGCCACCTTGTCGGCATCCTTCTCGGTCGTCAGCCACACGTCGACGCCTTCGGACTTCGCCCTGGCTCGAATGCCTTCCACCATGGCATGGGTATAGTGCACATGATCGGGAAATGCCAGGTGGTCGATCACCGTTACCCCCACCCCCTCGATCAACGCACGAAACGACGACGCATTGCCAATCCCGCTGAAAATGACGGCAGAACGTCCGCGAAAGGCGCTCAGTGCCGCACACTCCTCCATCCCGACTCGCCGGAACTCTTCGGCGGGGAATCCCACGCAGACGGGAGGCGGCAGTGCGGGACAAGCCTCCTGCAAGCGCCGCCAGACCGGCTCCGCATCCGCAGATCGTTGCACCCTGGTGACCAGCACGATCGAGGCGCGAGCGGCCGCAGACAGCGGCTCCCGCAACCGCCCGACCGGCAGCCCTGCACCGAGCCCTTCGAGATCCGTGGCATCCACCAACAGCACGTTGACGTCGCGATGGAGCTGCACATGCTGAAACCCATCATCCAGCACGAAACAATCCACCGGCACACGGCTCAACACCCACTGGCCCAGCGCATACCGGTCCGCTCCCACCGCGACCACCGCCTGTGGGCAACGACGCGCCATCAAGTATGGTTCATCACCCGCGTCCTCCGGACCAACCAGGACGCGCTGCCCGTCGGCGACGAGCACGTGGGGAGCCGTGCTGCGACGACGATACCCTCGGCTCAAAATACCCACCCGTTTGCCTTGAGCCGCCAACCGCTCGACGATGTACATGACGACCGGCGTTTTCCCCGTCCCTCCCACGGTGAGATTGCCGACGCTGATGACGGGGCGAGGTAACCGCTGCGTCCGACACCAGCCCAGCTCGTAACAAGACAGGCGCAACTTGGCGGCGAGTTCATAGGGGTAGCCCGCCCATCGAAACCAGCTCTGCATGTGTGCTGACATCATTGCGGTCCCTACGAGTGGCGAGACGCGCGCCCCAGGTGCAGTGCGCCGTCACGCTCCGTCGAGATCGGTTGCGCCGACAACAGCGTGGCAATGATTTCCGCACTGCGTTGTAACGCCCCCTGATTGTCCGCCACCACTTGGCGCGCGGCTTGCCCCATTCGATTCAGCGTTGCGGCATCACTCAACAAGTCCCGCAATCCCTGCGCAAGCGCATCGGCATCCGGTACGATACGCCCTCCTTGCGCATTCAACAGCAGCGCCGCCACTTCGGCGCAATGGTCGGTGTGGGGGCCGAAGAGCACCGGCTTGCCCCAGACGGCCGGCTCCAGAAGATTGTGCCCGCCGACAGGGACCAGCGTTCCCCCGACAAACGCCACGACGGCCTCACGATAGAGCAGCGCCAGCTCGCCGCGCGTGTCCAACACCAGGACTTGCGGACCGGCCCCTGCACCGCTCCCCATGCTTCTGCGGGCCACCGACATCCCCTTCGCCGCGACCATTTGCTCGACTTGTGCCGCTCTCTCGATATGCCTTGGTGCAAGCACCAATCGCAGGTCCGGGAACGTGCCACACAACGACTGGTAGGCCGAGACGATCGCCTCCTCCTCTCCAGAATGGGTGCTGCCGGCCACCAACAGCTGTTCCCGTTCGGTGAATCCCAAGGCTTGCTTGGAGACCATCACGCCCCCGGCCGTGGCCTGCGGGACCGGCTGATCAAACTTGATGTTGCCCGTGCAGGTCACCCGCGCCGGATCGGCACCCAGATCGATCATGCGCTGGGCATCACGCTGGGACTGCATCAGACAACGGCTGATCCTATTCAGCATCGTCCGATAGAACCCCCGCACGATGGGAAGGCGCTGTCGTTCGAACGACCGCGTGGAGAGACGCCCGTTGACCAGCACCGACGGGATGCTTCGTCTCCACAAACTTCGAAGCAGATTGGGCCAGAGTTCCGTTTCAACGAAAACATACAGATTCGGTCGCAGCTGATCGATCGCCTGGTTCACGACCCAGGGGAAATCCAGCGGAGCATATCGATGTTCGGCGACCCCTTCCAGCCGCTGCTCCACCGCCTCGCGCCCGGTCTCGGTCACAGTCGTGACTACCAAGCGCGCATCGGGATACCGCCGCCGAAGTTCGCGCACGAGCGGCGCCACCGCCACCACTTCCCCCAGAGACACCGCATGGATCCAGATACAGGTCGATGAGATGCTCGAATCCGATGGCGGCGTCAACGGCCGCAATCCCAGGCGCTGCGGCAACCCACGCCGACAGCGCTGTTTTGCCAGCAGGACACCCAGAATGATCGGAGAGACCAGAAGCAGGAGACTGTTATAGAGCAGGTACCACATTACGGACGAGCCCGCAGGGCCGCCGCGTCGGCCTCGATCGTCAGGCGATTCAGGGTCTCTTCCAACTCCCGCCGCAGGCGCTCCAGTTCATCAGCGGACGCATCCGACGAGACCCAGATGGGCGGCCCCATGAGGAAGACGCCTCGAGAGAAGGGATAGGGCATGATGAAGCGGTCCCAGCTCGCGAAGAGTTTTTTTTTGAGCAGCCGAACGCCATCGGGATGATCGGCGCGCCGGTTGCCCGCGCGAGTTGGATCACGCCGATCTTAGCGATCTGGCGAGGGCCCTTCGGACCGTCCGGCGTCAGCGCCAGATTGCCGCCCGACCGGCCGATGCGAATCATGCGACGCAGCGCTTCAGCGCCCCCTCTGGTGCTGGAGCCGCGAACGGCATCCAATCCGAACCGTGCAATGATCCGTCGGATGAGTTCGCCATCCCGGTGCTGACTGATCAGGACATGCGCCACCAATCGCGGGATCGCCAACGGCATCATTAACTGCTGGGCATGCCAGAACGAGAGGATGACCGACCGTCCTTCTCCGAAGAGGCGAGACACATGTTCGCCGCCCTCGGTACGCCAACTCATCGTCCGGCGTAAGATCTGAATCACGGCATAGCCGACCGGCGGCACCACCGCAACTTTTAACGCATTCACCGCGCGTTTCGTCAACGGCTGCGGTGGCGTGGCTGTGGACGTATCGTTCACCACGGGGATCGCTCCATCTCCAGCATGCTGTTACTGCGGTAGCGCATCGGCAAACTGCATGGCGTGCAGACGCTTGTACAATCCGCCCCTGCGCAACAACTCTTCATGGGTGCCGACCTCCGCCACCGTTCCATGATCCAACACCACGATACGGTCGGCATTTTGAATCGTCGAGAGCCGGTGCGCCACGACCATGGTCGTTCGGTTCTTCATCAAGTTCGCCAACGCCAACTGCACGATGCGTTCTGATTGCGTATCGAGGGCGGAGGTGGCCTCGTCGAGAATCAAAATCGGCGGATCGCGCAGAATGGCGCGGGCAATCGCGAGCCGTTGCCGCTCGCCCCCCGACAACTTCAGGCCGCGCTCCCCGATCAGCGTCTCATAGCCGTCCGGAAGCCGCGCGATGAACTCATGCGCGTAGGCCAGCTGCGCGGCGCGCATCACCTCGTCCGTCGTCGCGCCTTGCCGACCGTAGCCGATGTTGTTCCGCACCGTATCATCGAACAAGACCACTTCCTGCGACACAATCCCGATTTGCGCGCGCACCGATTGCAGCGTGCAGGAGCGGACATCGACCCCGTCGATCAGAATCTGACCGCCGGTCGGGTCGTAAAATCTCGGCAGCAGGCTGACCAGGGTGGTTTTGCCGCTCCCGCTGCTGCCAACAAACGCAATGATCTCGCCCGCACGAATCGTCAAGTCGATCCCGGTCAACGCCGCGTCCGTCTGCCCTTCATAACGGAACGCCACCTGCCGGAATTCCAGCGAGTTGGAAATCGCCGGAAGATCCGTCTGCCCACCGTTGGCCTCCTGTTCCGTCGAAAGATCCAACACGTCGAACACGCGCTCCGCCGCCGCCAGCGCCTGCTGCACCGTATTGTTGGCGCCAGACAATCGCCGGATCGGCGTATAGGCCATGAACATGGCCGCCAGAAAGGAGAAGAAGGCGCCCGGAGTCATCTCGTCATGAATCACCAGATAGCCGCCGTACCAGATGATCCCCGCTACCCCCAGCACCCCGATGACTTCCATGTGCGAGGACCCCAGCGACGAGACCTGGATCGCCTTCATCGTCGTATGAATGAACGCATCGTTGCTCTGACGAAACCGCTTGGCTTCCTCTTCTTCCCGTCCGAACGATTTCACCATTCGGATTCCGGCCAACGTTTCCTGGAGCGTCGAGGCCATGTCGCCCATGCGCTCCTGCCCGCGCGTTGCGAGACCCCGCAACTTTTTTCCCATCCTGGCCATCGTGACGACCGACAGGGGCACCACGATCATGGACACCATCGCCAACTTCCAGTTCTGATAAATGATCACCCCGATCATCGCCAGGAACGTCAGCCCCTGCTGGAACAGATCTTTCAACACACCGGCGACGGCGTTGGCCATCTGATTCACATCGTTGATGACCCGCGACACGAGACGACCGGACGTATTCGTATCGTGAAACTGGACCGGCAGCCGCACCAGTTTGGAGAAGAGCTGCTCCCTGATGTCGCCGATCACCTGATTTCCGACGTAATTCATCAGATAGTTCTGCCCATAGTTGAACACGCCTTTGAGCACCGCCACCGCCAGAATGGCGACCGGCAGCACCAGAAGCAGGCTTTCGTCCTTGCTGATGAAGAGGCCGTCTAACACCGGACGCACCAACCAGGCGTAGGCGGCAGATAACCCGGCGACGAGCAGGGCGCAGGCAAATGCGGCGAGCAACCGAAGTCGATAGGGGTACAGATAGCTGAGGAGCCGCAGGTACTGCTTCATGACCGACACTCCGCCAACACGGCCTCTGCCGCTCGATGAGATGCGCCGGGCGTGCCTAACGCCTCGCGCACGGACCGCAGTGCGGTCTTCATCTCGTCATAGGCGGAACGATCCGTCAACAACCGCACGGTTTCATGGGCCAGCCGTTCCGGCGTCGCCTCGTCATGGATCAACTCGGGCACGATCCCCCGACCGGCGACCAGATTGGCCAGACCGATCCAGGGCACCCGGATCAGCAACCGCGCCAATCGGTAGGTGATCCAGGATGGCGCGCGATAGAACAGAATCATGGGCGTGCCCACCACCGCCGCCTGCAAGGTAGAGGTACCCGATTTGACGACGAGAAGATCCGACGCGGCCATCACTTCACTGGCCAGATTGCGAAAGACCTTGATGGGGACCGGACTGTTCTTCAGCAGGTCGGCAAGAAACTCGTCCTGCACCGAGGAGGCCTGCGCCAAAATGAACTGCATCGTGGGATGACGTTCCGCGAGTTGCCGTATCGTCTCGAGCAGCAGCGGCACATGCTCCAGCAACTCGGCCTTGCGGCTTCCCGGGAACAATCCGATCACCGGGCCGCCGTCCGTCAGCCCGAACTGGCGGCGAATCGCCGCGCGGTCGTAGCTGGGCGAGATTTCATCCAGCAGTGGATTGCCCACGAACGTACAGCGCACACCGGCGTTCTTGTACAGCGGCTCCTCGAAGGGCAGAATCGCCACCACATGGTCGACACGCTGCTGAATCCAGCGCATCCGCCCTCGGCGCCAAGCCCAGACCTGCGGCGCAATGTAATACAACACCTTCAGCCCGCTGGCCTTGGCCACGCGAGCAAAATGAAAGTTGAGTCCGGGATTGTCGATCAGCACGACCAGGTCCCACCGTTCGCGCTTGATCAAGGTTCGGATGCGGGAGATGCGCTGCAGCATCGCCTTGACGGCGGACAGGCCGATGAGCCCCATGACGTCCAGCTGCGGAATATCGCTCACCAGTTCCGCACCGGCGGCCCGCATGGACGCCCCACCGATGCCGACGATCTGGAGGTCAGGGGAGAGCGCCTTCAATGCCTTGACCAAGTGGGCTCCATGGAGGTCCCCGGATGCCTCTCCGGTGACGATTAGGATGCGCGGCATGTGATTGTGCTCATGCGAACAGACAAGACCTGGCCTCTCTACACCGGATTGTGGCCAAAGGCCGCCGCGTTCGCCTCATCGATGGAGTGACGTTGTGTGAACTGACCGATGGCATCCAACACACGCGCCGCGAGGGTAAGCGCCGCTTCCCCGTCTTCCCCGGACACGACGGGGCGCGATCCATCGGCCACCGCTCGCACAAATGACTCCAATTCAAGCCGCAAGGGCTCCTCGTCCCCCGCCTGAAACGTTTCAACATCGATCGTCGGACGCGGGCCGCTGCCTTCCACCCGCCTGGAGACCATCGCCTGACGGGTTTGAAAATCAATCGACACGTACCGATCACGCTGAAAGAACCGCAACCGGCGCATCTTGTTGGTGGACACGCGACTGGCCGTCAAGTTGGCGACGCAACCGCTCGCAAACGCGATGCGGGCGTTGGCAATATCAATGTTGGGCGACAGCACCGGAACCCCGGCCGCCCGCACGTCTTCCACCGGCCCCGGGTTGAACGACAGAACGAGATCCAGGTCATGAATCATGAGATCGAGCACGACATCGACATCGGTGCCCCGCTCCCCGAAGGCGCTGAGGCGATGGCCTTCGATGAAGGCCGGACGTTCGATATGGGGTCGCATGCGCTGCATGATCGGGTTGAAGCGCTCACTATGCCCGACCTGCAACAGACAACCGCGGCGGGCCGCCAACTCGACCAGTTCTCGGGCCTCGGCCGAAGTCACAGCGATCGGCTTCTCGACCAGCACATGTTTGCCCGCATCGAGACAGGCTTTGGCTGCGGCAAAGTGCGCGGAAGTCGGCACGGCAACGCTGACGAGATCGACCTGCGCCAGCAGATCGGCCATGGTCGTCCATGCCTGCACGCCATGGCGGTCGGCGATCAACTGGGCACGGTCTGCCGACGCATCGCAGACGCCAGCCAGGGTAACCCCGGACAACGTCGCATAATGCCGGGCATGATGCTGCCCGAGATGACCGACACCGATGACCCCTGCTCGCAGCGGTTTCATCGGGTCCTCCCTCGACGCTCACACTGCACTGCCGCCCTGATGCCGTTTGGACTCATGTCACCCCGACGATCGCAATACCCGCGCGGTTTGCCTTCGCGATCGTGTCATCGCGGTCCAACAGAATCCCGCGTCCGGCTTCCAATGCCAATACCGAAGCCTTCACGCTCTCCATCACTTCGATCGTACGAGGGCCGACGGCCGGCAGATCGAACCGGAGATCCTGTTGGGGTTTGCAGCGCTTGACGACCACCGCACCGCCATGGGCCAACTCGCCGCCCCGACGAATCGCGCCATCGGTCCCCTCTACCGCCTCTACCGCAACAATCACTCTGTCCTTCACCACCACGCACTGGCCGATATCCAATGCCCCGATCTGCTTGCCCACATCCCAGCCATACTGAATGTCGGCCCACTCCTTCTTGCTCGGTTCACGTCGCGTCAACGTCCCCGCCTCGACGAGAATCCCCTGCAGTCCGAACGTGGACTCGCAAATTCGGATCCCCTCCTGTTCGATCTCCTCCGCGACCCGACGCAAGATATCGTCGTCCTTCAGATGAATCAGCTTGGCCGCCAAGGCCAAGGCACGTAAGTCTGGACGCACCGTCGAGAAGACATGCGTCTTCTTCACCCCGCCCAGCATCACGGCCTGTTGCACGCCGTCACTCTTGAGGGCGTCGATCAATTTGCCGAACTGCCCGATTTTGATCCAATGAATGCGATCGACATGCTGCGCCAGTTCAGGGTCGGTTTCCCCTTCATGCGCCACCGCACAGACCTCGTACCCGAGTTGCCGCGCGTTGTCGGCGAAGATGATGGGAAATCGGCCGTTACCGGCGATGAGCCCGATCCGCCCGCCCTGGGGAGCCGCCCTACCTGCATCCACCTGCTCGCCCACCGGGTTATTCCTCTTCGTCTTCCTGACCTTTTCCAACCGACCGGCAAATGCCGCGCTTGCTGCCTTGCATGAACTCGGCGACCTGCAGCACGTCCTGACTCGCGCCGAAGGTTTCCCTGGCCAGCTTGACGGCCTCCGAGACCCGATGCCCCGAGCGGAACAGCAGCTCGTATGCCTGCTTCAAGGCGGAAATGCGTTCGGCGGAAAAGCCGTGCCGGCGCAAACCGATGGAATTCAGCCCATACATGCGGGCACGGTACCCTCCGGCCGCACGCATGAACGGCGGAAGATCTTGGCCGAGCGCGCAGCAGCCGCCCACCATAGCATAGGCGCCGATTCTCACGAACTGGTGAATGCCGGAAAGCCCACCGATGATGGCGTGATCGCCGATGGTGATATGGCCGGCCAGACTGGCGGCATTCGCCAGAATCAAATGGTTACCCAAGTGACAGTCGTGGGCGACATGTACGTAGGCCATGAGAAAATTCGAATCTCCCACGGAGGTCACGCCGCCACCCTGCACAGTCGCCCGGTTCACGGTCACATACTCGCGCAGAATATTGTCGTGACCGATCACAACCCTGGTCGGCTCCCCTTTATATTGCATATGCTGCGGCGGCCCCCCCACCGATACGAAGGGGTGCAGCTCGCATCGTGCCCCAATTTCCGTCCAGCCGTCGATCGCCACATGAGAAAAGACTCGCGTGCCGGCGCCGATCGTGACGTGTTCTCCGACGACGGAATACGCCCCCACTTCCACATCATCTGCGAGCACCGCCTTGGGATGGATCACCGCGGTCGGATGGATCTTCACTCACACCTCCTCACATCGCCCTCTACCCTGTTCAACGCACGCATGCCGGTGTTCCGTGCCGTCCGCTCACTGCGCGGCAGCCGGCTTTTCATCCGTCACCATCGCCGTGACTTCCGCTTCACAGACCAATTCCGTGTCGACATACGCCTTGCCCTGCATTTTCCAGAAGGGCGCGCGCTTTTTCAGAACATCCACCTCCAACCGGAGGATGTCTCCCGGCACGACCGGCTTCCGGAATTTGGCCGCGTCGATTCCGGTGAGATACACCACCGGACGGCCCACGGAGCCGAGCGACTTGAACGCCAGGACGCCGCCCACCTGAGCCAACGCCTCGAGGATCAATACCCCCGGCATGACCGGACGCCCCGGGAAATGCCCCTGAAAAAACGGCTCGTTAATCGTGACGTTCTTGATCCCCACGATCCGACGGTCCGGATCGAGCTCACGGATGCGATCGACGAGCAAAAACGGATACCGGTGGGGAAGGATCGATTGAATCTCAATACTGTCCATCACTGACATCAGCCCCGCCTCCTGTCTTGCATGAACGATGACGCCTGACTGTTACTTGTTCTGCCGATCGAATTCCTTGATGATCTGCTCCGTGAGATCGACCGACGGATGGCCGTAGACGACGATCTTGACCGTCGACTCGCTCCCCCGGTCGATCACCGCCGTAAACCCTTCCTTCTGCGCAACAGTCGAGGCAGCGGCCTGAATTTTCTGCGCGTACTCCGCCACCATCGATCGCTGCTTCTCCTGCACTTCGCGGTTGAAGTCCTGAATCCGGCGTTGATACGCCTCCAACTTCACCCTGAAATGCTCTTGTTTTTCCTTGCGTACGTCTTCGGAGAGGCTCGCATCCTGAAAGCCCTTTTCCAACTCCTTCAATTCCTGGTCGTCGGAATCGATAATCTTCTGGCGCGTGACGGAATAACTCTTCAGTTCCTCCAGCGCGCGTTTCCCGGCCACGCTGCGCTCGATGACCTGCTGTTGGTCCATCATCGCCACCTTGATATGCTCCGCAGCCTGGGCCGAGTCAGCCCCCCAAGCCAACAGCACCTGCGCGACGACGCCTACGATCCAATTACGTCCGTTCATGCGATCCCTCTTCTATGGATACGTTTTGTTGAATTCCTCGATCACCTGCGACGACACATCCACCGCTTCATCGGAATAGATCGTCGGCCCGCCCCGCCCGCGGTCGAACACCGCCTGCAAGTTCAGCCGCTTGGCCACCTTGCCCGAGAGTGCCTCAATCTTGTCCCGGAATCCGTCCAGCACGTCCTTCTGCTTGTCCTGCACTTCGCGATTCAGGTCGGTCACCTTCTGCTGATATTCCGCCATCCGGCGACGGAACTGCTCTTCTCGCTCACGCTTCGCGGTGGCGCTGAGCACGCTGCCCTGCTTCACAAAGTCTTCCTCCATCCGCCGCAGCTCTTTTTCTTCCAGCTCGATCAACGCCTGCCGGTTCTTCGCAAACGAGGCCAGCAGATCTTTGGCTTTCTTGCCGGCGTTGGTCTCGCCCAGGATGCGCTGTGGATCCACCACACCGATCCGCGTCGCCGCCGGCGCAACTTGTTGACCGGAACGGCAGCCGCCGAGCACGAGCGCGATCGCCAGCAGCACCAGACACACCCCGCCCTGCAGGGCGTGAGTCACCCCTGTTCGGTCTTGTGATCGCCCCATCTCCCGCCTGTCCTTTCCCTTGTCTCGTCGGACAGCACCGACCTAGAACAGTGAGCCGATCGTAAACTCGAACACCCCCATCCGCTCGGTCGGACGTGGATCGAGATTGATACCGTACGCCGCCCGTAACGGGCCGAACGGTGAAATCCACCGAGCTTCAAACCCGGCTGTGGCCCGCAACTTGTCGAACCGCACCGGCTCGTTGTCGTCGAACCCGTTACCGTAGTCGAAGAAGAACACACCGTTCAACTTCGCTTCGGATGAAATGGTAAAGATAAAGTCGTTGTTGAAAATGAGTTCCTTCGCGGACCCCAACAACGAACCGGACGGCGTCACGGGACCTGCCCGCCCAAACACGAACCCGCGCATCGTATTGATGCCTCCCACGAAGAACCGTTCCGTCAAGGGGATGGGCCGGCCCCCGATCCCCTCCGTCTGCCCGTAACGCGCGCGAATCGAAAAACGGGTGTCATAGACCAGCGGCGTATACTTGATCACGTCGACAAACAGTTTATAGAAATGGTTCGTTCCGCCCATGGCGGGCGTCCCGTAGTCCGCACCAAGCTGCATGCGCCACCCGCTGCGAGGATCGAGATAGTAGTCGCGCGTATCGCGTGAAATGGCTGTGCGGAACCCGGTCGAGGATTGCGTCCCGAGCTGGCGGCAGATGAGCGGGATCAGATCAGGACACAACCCATCTTGGGGATCGCTGTAGCGCAACTGCTCGCCGAAAATGCTGACGCTGCCGTTGACGTACTCCGACAACCATCGACTCCAGGTGGCGCTGAGACCCGACTTCGATTCGAAATAGGAAAGGTAGTTGGTCATCGATCGATAGATGTCCAACTGCAAGGCATTATACGAATCGTTGACATAGGGATTCCTGAACGTGACGAGTCCCAGCGACCGTCGCTGCCCCAACTGCCCGCGAATACGGCCTAGCCACCCGTTCCCGCCGAGGTTACCTTCCGTAATATCCGCAATCGCCACCAATTTATCCAGGGTGCTGAATCCACCGCCGATGCTGAACTGACCGGTCGGCTTTTCCTTCACCTTCACATTGAGGTCGACTTTGTCGACGTCGACCTGCTGCGGCAGAATTTCCACGGTCTCGAAGAAGTTGAGATTGTTCAATCGTTGAAAACTTCGCTTCAAGGCCAAGGTATCGATGACGTCCTGTTCGTCCAGACGCAATTCCCGACGCACGACGTTATCCCGCGTCTTGTCGTTGCCGGTCACGTGAATCTCCCGGATCCGCATCATCTCCCCTTCCTTCACGTTAAGGGTGATGGTGGCCGTATGAGCGGCATTATCCGGCGTGACGTTCGGAACGACATCGGCGAAGACATAGCCCTTCGCGCCGTAGAGATCGGTGATGCGGGTGATCTCTCCGCGGATCTTGGCCCGTTGGAAGATTTCGCCGGGACGGATCCCCAATCCCTCCCGCAATTCATGGTCTTCGAACACCGTATTGCCGCGGAACCCGACCTCCGCGACAGTGAAGGGCTCGCCCTCGACGATCGAATAGTTGAGCTCAAACCACTTCTTGTCCTCGCTCAATTCCAACGTCGGCTGGCTGATCTGCACGTTGAGATAGCCCTTGTTCAGATAGACTTCGCGCATACGCTCGATGTCGTTCCCGAGCTCTTCGCGCTTCAACACGCCGGCATCCGAGAGCACCGAGGGGATCTTCATCTGCGTGATGAGCCCATACCAGGGAATCCACTCGCGCGTGGCCGTCACCTTGAAGATTTCCTCCTTGGTCACGGCTCGCATGCCATCGAAATGGATGTGCCGGACCTTGGCCTTGCTCCCTTCCTTGATGAAATAGGTCAACCGCTTCCGGTCCTCATCCACCGATTGAATGACGGGGATCACCTGGCAGTTGTAGTATCCATCTTCCTGATAGGCGAGGCGCACCTTCTCGGCGCTTTCCTTGGCTTGTTGCTGATCCAGAAAGGTCTGGCTCTTGATCGTAATCTTTTCCTTGAGCTTATCGTCGCTGAGCTCTTGGTTACCGTCGAACACGATCTCGGTGATGAACGGCTTCTCCCGTACAATGAACCCGACGGACACCCCGCCCGCCACGGTTTCTGTTTCGACCTGCACGTCCTCGAAATAGCCGGTCCCGTAGAGGATTTTCACCTGTTCCCGAAGCGCGTCGGCCGTGAATCGGTCGTTGGCCTTGAGCGTGAGACGGCCCTCGATCGCTTGCAGTTCAATGCGTTTCTGGCCGCGAATCGTGACCGACGTCACCGCCGGCACGCCGTCCTGGGCATACAGAAGGTCGCCCAGACTGATCGCGTAGAGCACCACGAGCGCGAGCATGAGAACCGACACCCACCGCCTGCCTCCCGACTTGGTCACCGCCATCCTTCCGTACCGCCTGGGAATGCAAGCACTGGTTGCCGTGAATTTCGAAATGGGAAACCGCCACGCCCACTGTCACGTCTCGACCAGCGGACCGACCGGCCCTGCGCAGGCACTGACGAACTGTTCCCGTTGTCATCACCGATGCGCCGCTTTCGTTGCAGCACCACCGCACATCTGCAGAAAAACTCTCGGATTATATTGACCACATTTTTCAATGTAAAGGAGTTTCCCCGCATCACGAGCGCCATGTCGCGACTGAAAAGAGCCGACGAAATCTTGACTTCACCTACCCCTTCACATACTATCCCCCTATGATTAGACCCGATGTACGTAAAGCCATTATTCCCGCTGCCGGACTGGGCACACGCTTTCTCCCCGCGACCAAGGCCTCTCCGAAAGAGATGCTCCCGCTGGTCGACAAACCGCTGATTCAATACGTGGTCGAAGAAGCGGTCGCGTCGGGCATCGAAGACATCATCGTCATCACCGGCCGAGGCAAACGTGCGATCGAGGACCATTTCGATCGTTCGCTGGAACTGGAAGAAAATCTCAAGGGCAGCGGCAAGGGCCAGGTGCTGAATCAGATGCGGCACATTTCCAATCTGGCCAACTTCTGCTACGTACGGCAACCCGAAGCCATGGGCCTCGGACATGCGGTGCTCTGTGCGCAACACCTGATCGGCGACGAACCGTTTGCCGTCATCCTCGGTGACGAAATCATCGATGCGTCGGTGCCCGGTCTCGCCCAACTAATCCATATCTACAAGCAGCGCAAAGGCGCAGTCCTTGGCGTGCAGGAGGTACCGCAACAGGAAGTCAGCCGGTACGGGATCATCTCCGCCCGTAAAGTGCGCAATGGCCTCCATCGCGTCGACGACCTGGTCGAAAAACCGGCCCCGGCCGATGCGCCCTCCAATCTTGCGGTCATCGGACGCTACGTGCTGCCGCCGGAAATTTTCCCGATCCTCCGCAAGACCCCGCCGGGCAAGAACGGAGAAATCCAGCTCACAGACGCCTTGCGCCAACTCGTCAAGAACACCCCGATGTTCGCCCACGAAGTCGAGGGACAGCGGCATGATGCCGGCGACAAGCTCGGATTTCTCATCGCCACCGTGGAATTGGCGCTCAAGAACCCGTCCCTGGGACCTGCGTTCGGCGAGTTCCTGCAACAGCGACTCCGGCCGACAGCCACTGACGCGCGTCGTCGAGGCCAAGGTCGAACACGCACCACCACTACCTAGCCACGGGCCGAACGGATGACCGTCGCCCGAACCGTGCCACGGCACGACATCACACGAACACTCTAGATCGGCAAACTGGAGCCTCATGGCTGAAGCAGTAGAACAAGACTTTTCAAACAACCAGAACCTCGAACCGCCCGACCAACTCCCCCTCCTACCGGTGCGCGATATCGTCGTCTTTCCCTACATGGTGCTGCCGCTGTTTGTCGGTCGGGAAATGTCGATCAAGGCGATCGAAGCGGCCCTGGCGGGAAACCGGATGCTGTTCCTTGCGACGCAGAAGTCGCTGGATGTGGAGAATCCGCAGCCGGACGATATTCATCCGGTCGGCACCGTGGGCATCATCATGCGGATGCTCAAACTCCCCGATGAGCGGATCAAGATCCTGGTGCAAGGTCTCGCCAAGGGCCGGATCGAAGAATACATCCAGAACGACCCCTACTATTCCGTCCGCATCGAGAAACTCGTCGAGACGAAACAGCCCGGCTCCACGCTGGAGACCGAGGCGGTCATGCGCACGGTCAAAGAGCAGATCGAGAAAATCGTGAGCCTCGGCAAGGTGCTCATTCCCGATGTAATGGTCGTGATCGAAAACCTGGAAGACCCGGGCCGCCTCGCCGACATGGTCGCCTCAAACCTGGGATTGAAAGTCGACATTACCCAGACGGTCCTAGAAATCGTCGATCCGATTCAGCGGCTCCGCCAGATCAGCGAAATTCTCGCAAAGGAAATCGACGTCCTCTCGATGCAGCAAAAGATCCAGGCGCAAGCCAAGGGAGAGATGGACAAGACCCAGCGCGAATATTTCCTCCGTGAGCAGTTGAAGGCCATCCAGAAAGAACTCGGTGAACTGGACGAACGGGCAGAAGAAGTCGCTGAATTCCGCAAGCGGATCAAAGACGCGAAGATGCCCGAGAAGGTCCTCAAGGAAACCGAGAAACAGCTCAAGCGCCTCGAAAAGATGCACCCGGACACGGCCGAGTCGGCCACCGTGCGCACCTACCTGGAATGGATGGTCGAACTGCCCTGGAACAAAAAGTCGAAAGATAACCTCGACCTCAAAGCGGCGATGAAGGTCCTGAACGAGGATCATTACGATCTGGAAAAGGTCAAGGAACGCATCATCGAATACCTCGCCGTGCGAAAGCTCAAGGAAAAGATGAAGGGCCCGATTCTCTGTTTCGTCGGCCCGCCTGGCGTCGGCAAGACCTCGCTGGGGAAATCCATCGCCCGTGCATTGGGCCGGGAGTTCGTCCGCATCAGCCTCGGCGGCGTCCGAGATGAAGCGGAAATCCGCGGCCACCGGCGCACCTATGTGGGCGCCCTGCCGGGACGGATCATTCAGGGCATGAAGCAGGCAGGCACAAACAATCCGGTCTTCATGCTCGACGAAGTCGATAAGGTGGGGATGGATTTTCGCGGCGACCCCTCGGCCGCGCTGCTGGAAGTCCTGGACCCCGAACAGAACAGCACCTTTACCGATCACTATCTCGGGGTGCCCTTTGACCTGACCGAAGTCATGTTCGTCACGACGGCGAATCTGATGGACCCGATTCTCCCAGCCCTGCGTGATCGCATGGAGGTCATCGACATCCCAGGCTACACGGAGGAAGAGAAACTCGGCATTGCCCAAAAATACCTGATCCCGCGGCAAATGAACGAGCATGGCATCACCGAGAAACATATCCGCGTCTCGGAGACGGCGATACGCCATGTCATCACGCACTACACCCGCGAGGCCGGCGTCCGCAATCTTGAGCGTGAGGTCGCCAACCTCATGCGGAAGGTGGCTAAAAAAGTCGCGGAAGGCAAAGCGGAGTGTCATGCCATCGATCACACCAATTTGAACAAATTTCTGGGCGTCGCGAAATTCGTCCCCGAAGCAGAGCTGGAAAAAGATGAAATTGGTGTCGCCACCGGCCTCGCGTGGACCGAAAGCGGCGGTGATGTGCTGTATATCGAAGCCACCGTCATGAAGGGCAAGGGGCAACTCACGCTCACCGGTCACCTCGGCGACGTCATGAAAGAATCGGCCCAGGCGGCCTTGAGTTATGTCCGGTCGCGGGAGAAGACGCTGGGCATCAACCCCGACCAGTTCGCGAAGAACGATATTCACATCCACGTGCCGGCCGGGGCGACCCCGAAAGACGGGCCTTCAGCGGGCATCACGATGGCCACGGCCATTGCCTCCGCGCTGGCGCAAGTGCCGGTACGCCGCGATCTGGCGATGACCGGCGAGATCACCTTACGCGGGCGTGTCCTCCCGATCGGCGGCCTCAAGGAAAAAATTCTCGCCGCCAAGCGAGCGCGACTCTCGACGGTCGTCCTGCCGAAACGTAACAAGAAGGATTTGGAAGAGATCCCCAAACACATCCTCAAAGGCATCGAGTTGATCTTCGTGGATACCGTGGATGATGTGATCAAAGCCGCCTTGCGACGGACCTCGTCGAGAAAGGCGGGCGCAGCAACGCCCAAAACGCCCGCAAAGAAAGCGGTGAAGGCCGGCGGATCGGCACGCGCGACGCAATCGTCACGGCGTCGCCTACAACGCCCGAGGGTCTCCGCATCACTCTCCCTCTAACCTCTTGTGCATGAGGCGCACGATCGTCATCCCCGACCTGCTGTTCCTACGAATGTCCCAGGATCCGGTGCACTGATGCCGGCACGTGGGTCCCGCCGGGCCAGTCCGGTGAGCAGCGAGTTCGGCCTGATCCGGCGCCTCCAAGCACAGGCGGCGAAACCGGATCGGCAGGTGGCGCTCGGCATTGGCGACGACACCGCGATCCTCAAGACATCCCCGACCGAATGGACCCTCATGACAACGGACCTGCTGGCAGAAGGGGTCCACTTCGACCTTGCCACCTCGTCCTGTGAGGACATCGGCTACAGGGCCGCGATCGCCAATCTCAGCGACATCGCCGCCATGGGCGGAACCCCCCGGTTCATGCTCGTCGCCATTGCCATTCCGTCGACCTGTTCCACCACGCACATCCAACAACTCTACCGCGGCATGATGCAGGCCTCCGCCCCATATCAAGTCTGCCTGGTCGGCGGCGACACCTCCGCATCCAAACACGGGCTCTTTCTGAGCATCACCCTGACCGGCGTCGTACGTCCCGGCCACGCCCTGCTACGCAGCGAAGCACGCGTCGGAGATCGGCTCTACGTCACGGGAACACTCGGTGACTCGCGTGCCGGGTTGGGCCTCTTGAGTTCGCGCCGACAGCACTCGTTCGCGTCCACTCACAGGCGATTTCTCCTGGCTCGCCACCATCGCCCATCCGCCCGCATCGCCGAAGGCCAGTGGCTCGTCAAACATGGGCTGTCCGAGGCGGCGATCGACCTGTCTGACGGCCTTACCGGAGATCTCCGTCACATCTGTGAACACAGCCACGTCGGGGCGGACGTCCTGGCCGATGCGCTCCCGATCTCCCCGGCCTGCCGAGCCTACGCGGCTGCGCGCCGCATCGCACCACAGGATCTTGCACTGCAAGGCGGAGAAGACTATGAATTGCTGTTCACCGTACCGGCCGATCGGCAAGCCCGGTTTGATCGGTTGGCAGGGAACACCACCTTCCGTTTCACCTGTATCGGGACCATCACGCCCAAGCGGTCCGGCCTACGCTTACGAACGCAGCAGGGCCTCACCGGCGCTCTTCCGCTCATCAGTTATGAACATTTCCGACGGCCTTCGTAGCAGCAGACGTCTGCGGACCTTGTATGGCTAACCTACGTTCGTTGTTTCGCCAAATTCTCCATCTCGACGAATCGCCGCACAAGACGGCGCTGGCGTTTGCCATCGGCACCTTCATTGGGTTTTCGCCAGCCTATGGGCTGCATATGGTCATGGTGGGATTCTGCGCCTGGGCGTTCGGATGGAACGTGGTGGCCCTGCTCGCCGGAGCCTTTCTTAACAACCCCTGGACGCTCATCCCCATTCTCGGCGCCACCTACTGGACCGGCGCAGTCCTACTCGGGGTGCGGGACGTTCCCTCGTTCGATTGGAGCGACCTGTCGTTCATGGGCATTTATCATCAGGTCGCGCCCTATGCCTGGCCGTTTGTGCTCGGCGGGATGGTCCTGAGCATTGCCGGCGCCCTGCTGGCCTATCCCATCGCCTATTTCGTGCTCACCAAATATCGACGGAGTAACGCGGCGGACTGCGCAACGCATTTGCCCCCGTCGTCCGGCCTAGGCTAAGATCAGCCATCGATCGGCCAGGCATGAAACTACCTTCCGCCATTCCTCCAGCACCCTATGACGGTTCCGCGCTTATTGCTGATCCGATCCATGAATACGTCTCATTCACCGTCCCCTATGCGACACCCGATCCGTCCGAGCGAACGGAAAAGGATCTGATCGACTCGCCCTGGGTCCAACGGCTGCGCTACATCTACCAGCTGCAAAGTGCTCGATGGGTCTACCCTTCTGCCGAACATACGCGGTTCGTGCACTCGTTGGGGACCATGCATGTCGCCGGACGGTTTGCTCGTCATCTGTATCCATTTCTACGACAGGCCGTCCCCGATCTTCCCTCAGCCTCGTTCGTAGAGGAATTTTTGCGGATTACTGCGCTCGTGCATGACATCGGGCATGGTCCCTTCTGCCATTTCTTCGATGACAACTATCTACACGGCTTCGGCCTCTCCCACGAGAAACTGGGCCAGATCATCGTGCGGGAACATTTAGGGCCGCTGATCAAAAAAATCCGCCGCAGTCCGTCCGGCCCGTTCGACCGGGGCGAGGAATTGAATCCCGATCATATCGCCCACGTGATCTTGAAGGAGAAAGGCAAGGACAATTCCCGCATTCCACGTTGGATCAATGTCCTCCAGCCGGTCATCTCGGGAAGCTACACGGCCGACAATCTGGACTACGTCCTACGCGATGCCTACATGTGCGGCGTCGCGGTCGGACCGGTCGATCTCACTCGGCTGATCCACTACACCATCATCACCGACAAAGGCTTCACCATCCATAAAACCGGACTCCCGGCCCTCCACATGTTCCTCAATACGCGCATGTACCTCTATTCCAACGTGTACTATCACCGGACCACGAGAGCGATCGACATCCATTTGCGCGATATCTTCGGCAACACCATGAAGCGGCTCTTTCCCGCTAACCCGTCGAAGCACATGGAGGACTACCTGACCCTGACGGATTGGTCGTTGCTGGAAGATGTGCGACGATGGAAAAAGGCCGGACAAATCAGCCTGCGTCGCTTACACCAGGAGTGGGCGCATATCCTCAACCGCGACGTGAAATGGAAAATGGCCTACAGCACCGTCCTCAAAGAAAAGGGTATCGAGCGGGGCATGGACTTTCCCAGTCATGAACAGTTCCAGCAACAGATTCAGAATGCATTGCCGTCCAAGCTTCAAGACCTGCCCTTCCGCGTCGATATGGCGCCGCTTGATCCACGCCCCGACCCCAAGGATACGCGCGGCATTCCCCTGCTCGTCTATGACCCGGGGACAAAGGGGCTGTCGACCGAGCCCCTGGAAGAGTTCCTTGATCTGTTACCAACCAGGCTGGTGCAATTCCGCATTTATGCCCTCGACCATGACCACGACGCAGCGCTCTCGACAGCCGCCGCCACTGTCCTCAATAAAACATCCGCAAGCATCGAGACGAACTTTTAGCGTCTCTCCCAGCTTGAACCAGGTCCAGCAATTTTCTCAGCTACCGAGTAATTCCCCCCCCCACGAGCACCCTAGGCATTCCACTAGGGCCCATCGCATCTACTGGATTTTATTGTTCCTCTCCATAGTAAATGGAACAATTGACTGATCTCTCGCTGTAGTAGCGACGGTACGGTGCGCTATGAAAGAGGAGCCCTATGACCAGTAATGGTCGCGACGGGCTATCGACCGAGAAGCTGAGTCCTCGCGTTCGCGAACTGGGCGTATGTGCTTTCATTGCCGCCCTCGTCGGTGGCGTGTTTGCCCTAGACTGCCTCACCCCCCGCGGCATTCCAGTGTGGGTTCTCTATATCCTGCCGCTTGTCCTCACATCCAGGACGTCCCATCCCTGGAGCTCACCCGTCGTCGCGGCGATCTGCACCGTGCTGACATTATTCGGGTACATCCTCTCTCCGGAAGTGCCTGGCGTCCCCATCTGGCTGTCGCAAGTCAGCCGTTCCTTCTGCCTCGCCATCTTCCCACTCATCGCCTATTTAGGCTACCGGGAGAAGAGGTTGACCCTTGAGCTAGTCAAGTCAACCAGGCTGGCCGCAGAACACACAGCCCTTCAGGAAAAGTCGCAGTGGTTGCAGAAAACCGCCGCGGAGGTGCAGGACCTCTATGACCACGCCCCATGTGGCTATCACTCTCTCGATTCCACCGGCCTCATCGTCGCCATAAATCAAACGGAATCGGACTGGTTGGGGTACAGCAAGGAAGAACTCATCGGCCAAAAACGATTTACAGAATTCTTCACGCCTGCTGGAATCCGCTTGTTCAAAGAGCAATTTCCGAAAGTTATCACGGACGGTCATGTCAAGGACGTGGAGTTTGAGCTGATACGAAAAGACGGATCGACATTGTTCGTCCTGCTCAACGCCTCAGCCCTGACCGATTCCGAAGGACGGTTTATCGCGAGTCGCTCGACACTTATCGATATCACGGAGCGGAAACGCGTGGATCAGGCCTTGCGAGACAGTCATCAGTCGCTGGAGGCCTTAGTGGCGGAACGCACGACCGCACTTCAAGCATCCAATCAGCGCCTCGAGCAAGAACTGGCGCAAAGCCAACAGATTCAGCAGGCGTTGACCGCCAGCGAAAACCGGTTTCGAGAACTGGTTGAATCGCTTCCTCTGCCGATCTGGACCTGTCTTCCTGACGGCACCTGCGACTATCTCAGTCCACAATGGGCGAAATATACGGGAAAGGCCGGCGACGAGCCCGTCAGCGCCGGATGTCTCCCGCACGTCCACCCCGAAGACCGCCCGAGAATCGCCGAGCAATGGCGGGAGGCCGTGGCTCGTATCCACCCCCTCGATGCTGAACTGCGCTTCAAGCGGGCTGACGGAATCTACCGCTGGTTCCATGCCCATGCGATACCGGTCCGGGACCAGAACGGCCACGTGCTGAAGTGGGTGGGAACCTACACCGACATACATGATCGTAAACAAGCGCAGGAAATCCAGGCTCGGCTGGCCGCCATCGTCGAATCATCCTCCGATGCCATCATGAGCAAAGACCTCGATGGACGGATCTTATCCTGGAACAAGAGCGCCGAGCTCATGTTCGGTTACCCCAGTGGAGAGATTATCGGCCAACCGATTCTCCGCATCCTGCCACCGGACAGTCGTGCGGAAGAATCGATCCTCATCGAGGAGATCAAAGCAGGCATCCGCATCCAGCAATTCGAAAGCGTGCGAATCCATAAAGACGGCCATACCATCCAGGTGTCCTTGACCGTCTCTCCCATTCTGGATGCAAACGGCCGAGTTGCGGCCGTATCGACGATTGCCCGCGATATCACGGAACGCAAACGTGCCGAGGCCACAGTGAATCAGCAACGTCGGCTCATCGACTTATCCTACGAGCCGATTTTCTCCTGGGATACCGAGCGCGGCATTTTGGATTGGAATCGAGGCTGCGAGCAATTGTATGGCTATACACGGGCCGAAGCACTCGGCAGGAACAGTCATACGCTTCTCAAGAGTACCCTTCCTTGCCCCCTCGCCGACATTCTCGCCGAATTGGACGCCACCGGTGCCTGGACCGGAGAAATTCATCATCGCACTAAAGACGGACGGGAGTTGCTCGTGGAGAGCCGATGGGGCCTGATGAAAACGGGCGACCACCTCCTTCTGCTCGAAACAAACCGGGACATCACGGAACGGCGGCAAGCCGAACAGATGATCTTAAAAAAGAACAAGGATCTCGAAACGCTGCTCTACGTCACCTCACACGATCTGAAGGAACCGCTGCGCGCTATTGAAAGTTTCTCAATACTCCTCCAGGAACGGTATGCAGATCGGCTGGATGAGAAGGGGCAGGATTTCCTCCGCCGTATCGTCCGGGCCACACAGCGGCTCGACCAGCTCCTCACGGATATTCTGGAACTCTCCCGCGCACAACGCATGGAGCCACCCGTCGATGAGATCGATGCCAACCAGCTGGTCCAGGAAGTCTTGCGGCGGCTGGAAAGCCGCATCAAATCGACCTGCGCCAGGATCACCGTGCGCTCGCCATTACCGCGCCTGCGGGTCAATAAGACGTGGGCGGTGCAGGGCATCTACAATTTGGTCGCCAACGCGTTGAAGTTTGTCGCACCGGGGACACCTCCGGACATCGAGATCGCTCCCCACATTGAAATCGATCTCGATGGGGAGGAAGTCGTCGGATTGGTGGTCAGGGATCGCGGCCCCGGCGTGCCCTCCGATCAACACGATCGAATCTTTGAGTTGTTCCGACGTGCGGTAGGCCGCGATATCGAAGGCACCGGAGCCGGTTTGGCCATCGTTCGTCAGGTGGCGGAACGGCATGGCGGGCGCACCTGGGTTTCCCCTCGCGACGGTGGAGGATCGGAATTTTTCATTACATTCGGCATCAACCGGCAGGTTGCCAAAGAGGTAGGACCATGACGATGAGACCATTCGACATTCTGATCGCGGAAGACAACGAAGATGACATTTTGCTCATCCGTGAGGCGTTTGAAACGGTCAACATGACCAACCGCGTCGCCGTAGTTCGGGACGGGGCTGAAGCCTTAGACTACCTACGCGGGGAAGGCCCCTTCAGTCAATGTCCGCTCCCGGGCATGGTCTTGTTGGACATTAATATGCCGAAAAAAACGGGGCTTGAGGTGCTCGCCGAAATCAAAGCCGACCCTCGCTTTCGCGCGCTGCCCGTCGTCATTCTAACCGTCAGTGAACGGGAAGAGGATATTGTTCGTTCATTCGAGCAAGGTGCCTGCTCCTACATTCGCAAGCCGGTCACGTTTACCCGCTTTATCGCCGTCGTCAAAGAGTTCGAGCTGTATTGGACCCTGGTCTCCAAGGTTCCTACGTTGAAGAGGTAACACATGCACGTGTTGCTGATTGAGGACAATGAGGACGACGCAGAACTGATCCGGACTGCGCTCTGCGAGCAGGAACCTCACGACATCTCCCTCGATTGGGCAGACCGATTGGACACGGGCGTCTCCAAGCTCATGGCCGGCCCCGTGGACGCCGTCCTCGTCGATCTTTCACTACCGGACAGCCATGGACTCGAGACCCTGGAGCGAGTCCGCCCTCAGGCGGGCGAGGCGGCAGTCATCGTCCTGACGGGTCTCGACAATGAATTGGTCGCGGAAAAATCCCTGCTGCGTGGTGCACAGGATTATCTGGTGAAAGGCCGATTGACCGGCGATGCGCTGAGACGCGCTATTCGGTACGCCATGGGACGGCACCGGGTCGAGCAAGCCTTGCGGAAAAGCGAAGAACGCTTCCAGCTCACCTGCCTTGCCACTCAGGACGGCATCTGGGACTGGGACATTGCCTCCGGCACGGCGTGGTTCAACGAGGCGTACCAGACCGTGTACGGCCCGGCGGCGTCACACCTTCAGCGACATCAGATTCCCTGGGCCGACCAGATTCATCCTGAAGACCGTGATGCGGTCGTCGCCAATCTGAGGCTGGTCCTTGAGTCAACGCAGCACTTATGGACCGCTGAATATCGTTTTCGCCGAAGCGACGGCACCTACGCCTACATCGTGAATCACGGGTATGTGTTGCGCGATCGCGACCACACGCCGTATCGCATGATCGGAGCCAAGACCGACATCACCGAACGCCGGCAGGCGGAAACGATGCACGCCGTCCAACTCGCCGTGGGCCTTGCGCTCGAAGAATCGGTGACGCTCAGCGAGGCGGTCCCGAAAATTCTCCGTGCCTTGTGCGAACTGCAGGGCTGGACATTGGGTGTCCTATGGCTCGTCGATCCACATGATCAGGCCCTCCACTGTAATGCATTGTGGCATCGTGCCAGCTCCCTCTTGGACACGTTCACGCAGACCTATCAATCCCTGTCACTGGCACAGAACGCCGGCTTGGCCGGACGCGCGTGGAAAACCGGCACCGCCGCGTTCTCCCCAGATATTCTGAAAGAAGCGGACTTCCCCGCCCAGGAAGCGGCACGGCGCGCCGATCTGCACGGAGCGATCGCCTTCCCGATCTCGACCGGGAAGAACATCCTCGGCATCATCGAGTGTTTCATCTCGGAGGTCCTCTGCCCCACCCCGTCGCGGCTGGAACGCCTCTCGGAGTTGGGCACGATGATCAGCCAATTCCTCAACCGAAAAGAACTCGAACGGCAGTTGCGTCAGGCGCAAAAGATGGAAGCCCTGGGCCGCATGGCCGGCGGCGTCGCACACGACTTCAACAACCTGCTGACCATCATCAACAGCTGGGCCGAGCTCTTGATGGACGAACCTGGACTGACCTCCCGTGCGCAGCGCGGCATGGCCCAAATCAAAGATGCCGGGAACAAGGCGACCGGACTGACCAGGCAATTGCTGGCATTCACCCGCCATCAAATCGTCGAACGCCAGCCCCTGAATCTCAATGATCGTGTCAGCGACATCGTCGAGTTGATGAAACGTGTCATCGGCGAAGACATTCAACTTGTACTCGACTTGGATCCGATGTTAGGGCGCATCAAGGCGGATCCCGGGCAAATCGAGCAGGTGGTGATGAACCTCGTCGTCAATGCACGGGACGCCATGCCACACGGGGGTCGATTGGAGCTGGAAACCGGAGAAGTGACGGTCACCCACTCCGATCCCTTCTGGCCTGATCCCTTACCCCCAGGCCCTTACGTGACCCTGGCTGTTCGGGACACCGGGTGCGGGATGAGTGTCGAAACGCTGGGGCATCTCTTCGAGCCATTCTTCACGACGAAAGAGCTGGGGAAAGGTACCGGGCTGGGTCTGTCGACCGTCTACGGCATTGTCCGGCAGAGCGGCGGCACCGTGGGCATCACCAGCGAACTGGGGAAAGGCACCACCTTCACCATTTATCTTCCTCGCCTCGCGGAAGACTCCGACTCACTCAAGACGACGTCTCTTACGAAGTCGCAAGGAGAACGATCCGAAACCATTTTACTGGTGGAAGACAACGATATGGTGCGGGGCCTGGCCCATACGGTCCTGGTGGCCCAACACTACCATGTGGTGGCGGCGCGATCCGGGGAGGAGGCGCTAAGGCTGGTTCGCAATCAAGGACGGCACATTGCGCTCCTGGTGACCGACATGGTGATGCCAGGCATGGGTGGCGCGCAACTGGCCAGCGAACTCCAAGCCCTGCAACCGGAGCTCAAAGTCATCCTTACATCGGGGTATTCGGAGCGGGACGGTCTGCTCTTGCAGCACTTCGATGCCCGGATGGCGTTCCTGCCGAAACCTTACACCCCTGAATCGTTGACGAAGGCCGTCGCCGCCGCCCTCGAATCGCCTGCCCAGCAGGAAGCCTACAGAGATACGACACAGGCTCAATAATCTGCCCCGTCGTTGTCATCAGGGACATGTGGCAAGGAGACTGGCTAGCGCGTGTCGCCGCCGACGGCCACGGGAGTGGCGTCCGGCTGTGTGGACCCAGCGGGTACCGCCATCATCGGTTGGTCCGCAGCAGGATTCTTTGGGAACGGCAGGTCAAGCAGCGTATAGGGATTCACGCGAGCGCCGTTGACCTTCATGCCCCAGTGCAGATGCGGGCCAGTGGCTCTGCCGGTGGCCCCGACTTTGCCGATCACCTGGCCGGCCCTAATCAAATCGCCGTCCTTCACCAGCACGTCGGACAGATGAAAATACATCGAGTAGAGTCCGAGGCCATGGTCCACAAAGATGCCTCGTCCTGAAAAAATGTGATCCACGACGAGGCGAACCACTCCGTCATTGCTGGCCATGACGTCGGTTCCCATCGGAGCGCCGATATCCTCTCCGTTGTGCGGATTCCTCGGCTGCCCGTTCATGATACGGACACTGCCGAAAATTCCGGTGCGCTTGCCGTGAACCGGCTCGATGAAGCCGGTCTGCCACAATCGCATGGCGGACTCTTCGGCCAATGCCTTGCGCACCTGTTCCTGCTCGGCCTTCCACCGCGCCGCGGCCTTCTCATCGAGGTCCACCTTGTCCTTCGGCAGCTTGAGATGCTCCACTGCGAACTTTTCCTTCACGACGAGGACCTGAAAGGAGAAATGCCGTGTTTGCTCACCCAATTGCGCGTCGATCGTCAACTCATGCGCGCCCGGCTCATCCTGTAGGTCGATGCCGAGCAGCCCGATATAGCCTGTTCCTCCGACAGCGGGATTCGGAAACAGCGAAACGGTGCGGCCCAGGAACCGTCCTTTGACGCTCGCGGCGTCCTTCAGGTCCGGAACCGTGACGACCACGACCTGCCCTTGCTTGCCGCTGAATTGTCCGTCTCCTCCGCGAGGCACAGGCCCCGTGTTGGGAAACAGTTCGACCGGGAACACGCTGGCCAGCAAGACGACCGAAATGATGAGCACGCGATCGAGAAATGACATGGCCTTGGCTCGACTCACTCCGTTACAGCGCCTCAGCGATACAACCGTGCACCGGACACCTGCGACAGCAATTCCTCAACCCGCCGATTCACGGCACTGAACGGGTCCATGCAAAGGATCGTCTCCTCCCAGTACCCGTTCAGCTTCAAGTAGGTCCAGTCTACCGTATAGGAACGGTTCTTCGCCCTGGCAAACCGGATAAAATCTCCCCGGACTTTTGCTCTCGTGGTCTGCGGCGGCACCGACATGGCCCGCTGCACCGCCTCTTCTTCTACCACCCGAACGGCCATCCCGCGGTTCTCCATTAAATAATACAGCCCGCGGGTACGTTTGACGTCATGAAATTGCAAATCCAACAGAAAGACCCGAGGATCATCCCAACCACAGTCTTTTTTGTCCGTATAGGATTGGATGAGATGCTTTTTCATCACCCAATCCACCTCGTGGACGAGTTGCATCGGATCTTCTTCCAGGCGATCTAACACCGACACCCACTTGGCCAACACGTCATCCAACACGGGATCATGCGCGTGCGCGTCGAGGAACTCCGAGGCACGCTTCACGTAGACCCGCTGGATTTCGATCGCGGTCATCTGCCGGCCGTCATCGAGCTTGACCTTCTTGTTCAGCGTGGGATCGCGAGAAATCTCGCGGATGGCTTTGACGGGATCCTCCAGTTCCATCCCGGTCACCGAGAACCCTGCTTCAATCATGGAGAGCACCAGCGTAGCGGTTCCCACCTTCAAGTAGGTGGCGTATTCCGACATATTGGAATCGCCGACGATGATATGGAGTCGTCGATACTTTTCCGCATCGGCATGCGGCTCATCCCTCGTATTGATGATGCTTCGCGAGGAAGTCGTCGAGGACGAGGTCTTCTCATGAATATGCTGTGCCCGCTGGGAGATGAAGTATTGCGGCTTCCCGGAGACTTTGAGCACCTTGCCCGCGCCGGAATAGATCTGCCTGGTGACGAAAAAGGGGATGAGTTGCTCGGTCACCTTCCAAAAATCCACATCCCGTCGCATGAGATAATTCTCATGGCATCCGTAGGTGTTTCCGAGCGAATCGGTGTTGTTCTTAAAAATGTAGATCTCGCCGGAGAGCCCTTCTTCCCGTAGCCGCTCCTCAGCCGCCGGCAAACAAGCCTCCAGCAGGCGCTCGCCCGCCTTGTCGTGAATCACCAAGTCGAGAATGTTGTCGCACTCCGGCGTAGAGTACTCGGGGTGACAGCCGGTATCCTGATAAAACCGCGCACCGTTCACCAGGAACGCGTTGGACGGCCAGCTGTTGGGAATCAGCCCTTCGAAGATATAGCCCAGGACCTTCTCCATCGGAAGGTAGATCTTCCCGTTGGGAGAAAAGATCAGGCCGTACTCGTTTTCCAGGCCAAAGATCCGTTGTTGCATCACCCAGCCCCCTTCTCCTCAGCTGCTTTCAGAATACACCGTGACGCGCGACGCTTCAACCGAAGCAGCCATTCATAGGAGCTTCGCAACAGGCACAGCCCAGGCCTGTGGACCAGGGATTACAGCGTGAACCGGGTAGCGTGAGAAGGGCAATCAGCTGAAGAGTTGGGAGATGTCGGCGCTGCTCAAGCGCCGAAACTTCCGCCCCTGACGGTTGCGGTCGAGCACGGCCACTTCGAGACTCTCCGAAGGGATCTTTTGTGTGGCAACCTGTTCGAGGGCAGCATGACACCGTCGCAGGCCGTCCTTCAACGTGGGTGGTTGCGGGCTGGCATGTTCACGCAAATATTGCTGGACCGCCTCGGATCGTCCCCCGATCACCGCCAGATTCTTCTCATCCACAATGCTGCCGTCGAAGGAGATCCGGAATATTTCGTTGGCCTGGCCGTTCATCCCGACCTGTACCACCAGGATTTCCACTTCCAGCGGTTTGACGTCCGTGCTGAACGCCGTACCCAAACTTTGGGAGTAGGCGTTGGACAGGGTTCTGGCGCTCACATCTTCACGGCTGTACATGTAGCCGGTCAAATCGGCGTGACGAATACCCGCCTTGCGAAGATGCTCGAACTCGCTGTACCGACCCGCTCCGGCAAAAGCAATACGGTCGTACACCTCGGAGACCTTGTGCAGTGACGCGCTGGGATTGTCCGCCGCGAGCACGATGCCATCGACATATTCCAGCGCGATGATGGAACGGCCTTTGGCGATGCCCTTCTTGGCATACTCCGCCTTATCCTGCATCATCTGCTCAGGCGAGACGTAGTAGGGCAACGGCATCGACTAGGATCTCCTTCGCTCTGCGAGTATGGTCTCGTACACCGCGCGAACCCGTTCCTCCGGCACGTCGGCAATGCCGGCACGGCTCACGATCTTGGCAGTGGGGAAAATTCCTCGAACCAGATCCGGACCGCCCGTCCCGACGTCTTCATCCGCAGCATTAAACAGCGCCAGCAACCCGACTCGAAGGGCCTCGTCTTCCTGAAGCCCCGGCCGGTAATACTCCCGCATGGTGTTGCGAGCGTCCTTTCCGCCCGATCCGATGGAATGGTGATCCGACTCTTCATAACGACCGCCCGTGATGTCGTATTTGAAGATCCGCCCTTCCTTCCGATTGAGATCGTATCCGACATACAGCGGCATGACGACCAGCCCTTGAAACACCATCGGCAGGTTGGCCTTCACCATCTGCCCCAACTTGTTGGCCTTGCCTTCGCACGACAGCTGCACACCTTCCAACTTCTCGTAATGTTCGAGTTCGGTCTGGAAGAGCTTCGCCATCTCGATGCAAGGCCCGGCCGCGCCGGCGATCGCCATAGCGGAATAGTCATCAATCCGAAAAACCTTCTCAATGCGCCGGTCGGCAATTTGAAATCCCTCCGTTGCCCGACGATCCCCGGCAATAATCGCCCCATCACGATATTTCAGCGCCAACACCGTGGTGCCATGGGGGACTGAGAGCGTGCCGGCTCGACTCAAGTCCACCGGTACCGTCGCTCGTGGCCCTGCACCGTCCATGAGACCGGGCCGTAATTCAGGGTGACAGTGAGTGAGAAAGTCAAAGAAGCTGGAGCCGTCGTGGTGTGGAAGCGAAGGAGTGTGTGCCATGCAGGTGTCGTACTCAGGACGAAAGTTTTGCCAACAGTGCCGCCGCGGTTTCCGCTTGGGCTAAAAGTTCCCCCGTCAGGGCCTCTGTTCCGCGCAGAGGATCCATCAAGGGAATTTTTTTGATTTTGTTCTGGCCGATATCAAACAGCACGGACGTCCAACTCGCCCCGTAGACGACATTCGGGTACTTCCGCACGCACTGACCTCTGAAAAACGCCCGCGTGCCGACCGGCGGATTCATTTCTGCTCGCGCAATTTCGTGATCCAGCACGATCCGCTCGATCAGATGGCTTCGTTCAAGCGTGTAATACAGCCCCTTCTCCGGGCGGACGTCATGATACTGAAAATCCATCAGCCGCACGCGCGGATCATCCCATCCGCAGGATTTCCGATCCATGTAGGACTCGATCAAGTAGCGCTTGGCGACCCAATCCAATTCCCTCACCAGCGACCGAGGGTCCTTCTCCAACCGGTCAAGCACGTCCTCCCAGCGCACCAACACATCTTTCGTGACCTGGTTGAGTTCATGGCAGGCAAAGTACCCTTGTGCGGCCTTCAGGTAGGCGCGCTGCACGGCAATGGCGGTGGAGGAGGTGCCATCGGTCAGTTTCAGGCTTTCCTGAACACGCATGTCGCGGGACACCTGCTTGATGGTGTTGACCGGATCTTCCAGATTGATCTTGGGCAGTTCGGCACCCGCTTCGAGCAACTCCAACACGATCGACAGGGTGCCGACCTTAAGGTACGTCGACAATTCAGCCATATTCGCATCGCCGACGATGACGTGGAGCCGCCGATACCTCGCCGAATCGGAATGGGGTTCATCCCGGGTGTTGATGATCGGCCGGCGAACCATCGTGTTGAGATCAACGAGCGTTTCAAAAAAGTCGGCGCGCTGTGAGATCTGATAATCGGCGGGACTGGTCCCATTCTCCGCCCCGACCTTCCCCGACCCGGCAAAGATGGGACGCGTCACGAGGAACGGCGTTAACACCTGCGTGATCCGCTCGAACGGAACGGAGCGCGCAACGAGATAGTTCTCGTGATAGCCGTAGCTGTTGCCCTTGCCGTCCGAGTTATTCTTGTACAACACGAATTGGTCTCGCCCGCGCTCCTTCGTAATGTGCGCCTGTGCCTGCGCCACAATCCGCTCTCCGACTCGCTCAAATGCGACCACTTCCCTGGCGTTCGTGCACTCCGGCGTCGAATATTCGGGATGTGCGCCGTCGACGTAGAGCCGGCCGCCGTTGGCCAACACTTTGTTCAACTGCCGATTGTAGTCAGGCCCCGGCCGTTCCCGTTCACCATCCACCTCAAATCCCCGTGCATCGAGCAAAGGGTTCTCGTTCTCGTAGTCCCACACCGCCTGCGGTGCCGGCAAATTGGGATAGTGACCGATGAGGTGAATGGAGTTGGCCACTGGATCCGTCGCGTTCGGGTCTCGGCTGGCGATCCCGAACTCGGTCTCCGTGCCGATGACCCGTGCGGGGCTGTGCGAATGAGTGTCGCTCATGAATTTCGCGCGCTACAGATAGTGACCAGTGTTGACGGTTTCAATTTGGCGCGCCTCGGCCGGCCCGCCACTGATCGTCCGAAGGTGGACAATCTTCTCGCCCTTCTTGCCCGCAACCTTCGCCCAATCGTCCGGGTTGGTCGTATTCGGCAGGTCTTCGTGCTCCTTGAACTCTTCCCGAATCGCCCGGATCAAATCCTCTGCCCGCAGACCGGTCCCTTCTTTGGCAATCGCGCGTTTGACCGCGAATTTCTTGGCTCGGGAGACAATGCCTTCAATCAAGGCACCGCTGGCGAAATCTTTGAAGTACAACACTTCCTTCTCGCCGTTTGCATAGGTGACCTCGATGAATTTATTTTCATCTGTCGTGGCATACATGGCATCCACGGTCAGATTCATCAACGAGTCCACTAGGGCTCGCGCATCCCCGCCGTGGCGGGAGAGATCCTCTTCAGCAAACGGCAGATCGGTGGTGACATACTTCGAGAAAATATCCCTAGCCGCCGTCGCATCAGGTCGTCCGACCTTGACCTTGACGTCCAAGCGACCTGCTCGGAGCACCGCCGGATCGATCAGGTCTTGCCGGTTGCTGGCCCCGATGACGATGACATTCGTCAAACGCTCCACGCCGTCGATCTCGGACAGGAATTGCGGCACGATGGTCGACTCGATATCAGACGAAATTCCAGTGCCGCGTGTGCGGAACAGGGCGTCCATTTCGTCAAAAAACACGATCACCGGATGACCGTCGTCGGCACGCTCCTTGGCCTTTTTGAACACCTCGCGCACTTGCCGTTCAGATTCACCGACATACTTATTCAGCAACTCCGGCCCTTTGACATGCAGAAAATAGCTGCGTAACTGCTTGTCTTTCAAATGCCCGAGTTTCTTGGCGATCGAACTGGCAACGGCTTTCGCGATCAGGGTTTTTCCACAACCCGGAGGGCCATACAGCAGCACCCCTTTCGGCGCGCTCAATTTATAGTTCGAAAAGATGTGCGGATACAGGAACGGAAGCTCGACCGCATCGCGGACCTGGTCGATTTCCTTCTGCAGTCCACCAATATGCTCGTAGTCCACATCCGGCACCTCTTCAAGCACGAGCTCTTCAGCCTCCGACTTAGGCAACTTCTCAATCACGCAACCCGAGCGCACATCGTACAACAGATGATCCCCCACGCTGAGCCGTTCGTTGAGCAACGGCTCGCCGAGTTCGGCGACTTTCTCTTCGTCGAAGTGCAGGGTGACCAGCGCTCGATTCCCCTCGAGAACGTCCTTCAGACGAACGACTTCTCCCTGTACGTCGAACCCACGCACCGCGATGACGTTCAAGGCTTCGTTGAGAATGACTTCCTGCCCTTTACGCAAGTCCTTCGCTTTGATGGAGGGATGAAGGCTTACCTTCATCTTGCGGCCCGAGACATAGACATTCCCGGTTCCGTCGGTGTCGAGGCTGGAGAAAATTCCGTAGGTCGAGGGGGGAGCCGTCAGTTTTTCGACCTCGGCCCGCAGCGTTTCGATTTGTGATTTGGCTTCTTGGAGAGTGGCGACGAGCTTTTCGTTTTGCTTCGTCGTTTGTTCGAGCTGGTAGCGTGACTGGTAGAGCCGCCGAATTTCCTCTTCCATCGACTGGATTTGGGTGCGAAGCTTTTCGACCTCGCGCGCGTGCTCGTCGTTTTTGTGTGTCACGACTCCCTCTCCGTCAGAAAGTGATTTGGTCAGGCGCTTGACGGAATCACGGAAGGACCGGAGTCGGCCTGAACTCCCTTTTGGTTCGGCCATTGCCCCACTCGTCGGATTGTTGAAAATCCTGAACAGTGACGGTCATCCACACTTTTTCGGATTCTAACACCCACATAGGGGGTGGTCAACTGCGCCTCTCGGCCACGATGCATGGCCTGTGGCCGTTGCTGATTGTGCGCCGCACGAAAGATCATCATCACTCCGTTTCAATCGCGGAGAGCAACGACGTGGTAGCCTGCGCAACGTCGGCTGCGCTTAGGATCGAGGACAACACAGCCGCGCCGAACGCTCCAGCCTGCCTGGCCTCGCGTGCACGGACCGCCGTCATGCCGCCGATCGCAAAAATCGGAATACGAACGCATCGTGCGGCCTGCTCAAGCACCGACAATCCGAGAGGCACGCCATACTCCCGCTTCGACGGCGTGTCATGAATCGGCCCCAACACGACGAAATCGGCGCCCTGCTGTTCGGCCGCGAGCGCACCATCAATGGAATGCACGGACACTCCCAGCAATTGAGCCGACTGCAGCAGGCCTCGCACCACTGCCGGCGGCAAACTACTCTCCCGCAAATGCACGCCGGCAGTCGATAAGGCACACGCCAGATCCACACGGTCATTGATGAAGAGTTGGGCCTGCGGCAATTCACGCTGTAGGTCGCCTGCCAAGGCCTGCAGGGCACGAATGGGAAGATCACGTTCACGCAGTTGAACCGCGCGCACACCTGCCGAGACCGCCTGGCGGAGTACCGACAACAGCGGCCGCCCGGCGGTTTGATGGCGATCAGTGACGAGATACAGGTGGAAATCGACAGAAGGCATTCGCGGAACGTGTTGAGACGTGAGTCGTGAATGTGGACTGTGTCGTCGCGACTGAGTCAGCACTGAGTCAGTATCGGACGCAGACATCGGCGTGACGTATCCACCTTCACGCCCCGCTCGCGTTACGGATCACAACATCCCTTCGATCGGACTGCTCGCCGTCGCGTACAGCTTGCGGGGGATGCGCCCCGCCTTGTATGCCAGGCGACCTGCCCAGACGGCGTACTTCATGGCTTCCGCCATGGCGATAGGATCCTGGGCTCCAGCGATCGCGGTATTCATCAGCACCGCATCTGCGCCATACTCCATCGCCAGCGCGGCATCGGAGGCCGTTCCCACCCCTGCGTCTACAATGATGGGCACCTTCACCGTCTCCATGATGATCTTCAGATTGTACGGATTGCGGATGCCGAGACCGGAGCCGATCGGTGCGGCCAGCGGCATCACCGCCGGGCAACCGATGTCCACCAGTTTCTTTGCCACGATCGGGTCATCGTTGGTATAGGGCAGCACGATGAACCCTTCCTTGATGAGAATCTTGGCCGCTTCGATCAAGCCCGCCGTGTCGGGAAACAACGTTTTCTCGTCGCCGAGCACTTCCAGCTTGACCAGATCGGACACGCCGGCCGCCCGTGCCAGCCGAGCGTACCGCACCGCGTCTTCGACCGTATAACACCCGGCCGTGTTCGGCAGAATGATGTATTTCTTCGGATCGAGATAGTCCAGGAGATTTTCTTTAGAACGATCCGTGATATTCACGCGACGAACGGCCACCGTCACAACATCAGCCCCGGAGGCATCGATCGCTTTCTTGGTTTCCGCAAAGTCTTTGTATTTTCCGGTACCGACCCACAGACGCGATTGAAACTCCCTACCGGCGATCACCAACCGATCATTCATCGTAGCCATCCCTTAGTTCGCTCCGCCGCCAATGAAGCTTAATATTTCCACCCGATCTCCATCACGGAGCCCGCGGGTCTCGAAGTCGTTCCGGTCCAAAATTTCCAAGTTCAATTCAACCGCCACGCGATCGGTCCGGATGTCCAACTCCCGTAACAGCCCTGCCACCGTCTGCCCGACGCCGATCCCTCGAGATTCGCCATTCAGCTGGATCTTCACCGATTCACCTCAACACGTTGGATCATCCTATGAAACGGCAAAACCGGTTGTCAACCAAGCCTGGACAGGGCTTGCCGTTTGCCATCGATTGCCCGCACAATGGCCTTCGCTGCTTCTTGGGATTCACTCATGGATCAACGCGTCCAGCAACTCGCCCAGATCTTCCGGGCCATGGCCACACTCCTGGCAACCCAACGCGCCAATCCCTATCGGGTACGCGCCTACCGGAACGCGGCCGATGCGATTCTCTCCGTGACAGGAGATCTGACCGATTTGGCTGCACGGCACGAGTTGCAGAACATCCCGGGAATCGGGAAAGACTTAGCGGGGAAAATAGAAGAGTTTCTCTCGACCGGCACGATTCGCGCGTATGAAGAACTGAGGACTCCGTTGCCGGAGGAAGTGGCGGCCTGGGCTGCACTACCAGGCCTATCCGATGCCTTGGTGAGCTATGTGTATTTCAGACTCAACATCCGCACCTTGACCGATCTGGAATCCCTGGTTGCGTCCCACCTGTTGCGAACGCAACCAGGATTTACCGGATCGGAAGAAGCATTGCTCGCGGCAATCCGTCGCCAGCTCACACCGGCAGCACTTACGCCGCCGGACGCAGCTCCTTAAAGATTTTCCACGTCTTGAGCAGTTCGACGGCTTTCTGCAGTTGAACGTCGTCGTCCAAGGAAATTTCTCCGGCTGCATCGCCTAGTGAGACGGCCCCGTTCTTATGCGCCGGTTCCTCGGCCGGTTTTGCGGGCGCATCCTTACCCGTCGCCGCCCCCTTCGCCACCTTCGGCTCAGGTTCCTTCCCTTCCTTCTCACCGGCTTTTGCCACCGTCGGTGCCTGAAGCTTCACGACAATGTCCGGTGTGATGCCGGTCGACTGAATCGAGCGGCCTTTCGGGGTATAGTACTTAGCCGTCGTGAGACGGAGGCCGGAGCCGTCACCGAGCGGGAGAATCGTTTGCACCGATCCTTTGCCGAACGACGTAGTCCCGACGATCACGGCACGCCCCCAATCCTGCAGGGCACCGGCCACGATCTCGGACGCACTCGCAGATCCTTCGTTCACCAGGATGATCATCGGAGAATCTTCCAGCGTCTCCTTGGTCTTGGAGAACCACTCATCTTTCTTGCCTTCGCGGCCCTTGGTATAAACGATCAGCTTTCCATTCCCCACAAACTGTTCCGACACATCGACCGCCGCCGTCAGCAGACCGCCGGGATTGTTCCGCAGGTCGAGGATGGTGCCCTGCACCTTCTGCTCCTTAAATTGCTTCAGCGCCCGACTGAGGTCACGACCCGTGGCCTCCTGGAACTGTGTCAGCCGGACATACCCGATGGTGTTGTCGAGCACCTTGAACTTCACGCTTTCGATCTTGATGGTATCGCGCACCAGTGAGAACGCCAGAGGATCGGCGGTGCCTTCGCGCTGAATCGTCAGATTGACTTTCGTCCCCTTCGGGCCGCGCATTTTCTGCACCGCATCCATCAGGGTCAAGTCTTTGGTGGGCTCGTCGTTCACCTTGGTAATGAAGTCGCCGGCCTTGATGCCTGCCCGATGCGCGGGTGTTCCTTCGATCGGGGAAATCACGGCCAATCGGTTTTCCTTCACGCCGATTTGAATCCCCACCCCGCCGAATTCACCCTTGGTCTCGACTTGCATCTCTTTATACATCTCAGGAGTCATGTAGGCCGAATGCGGATCGAGCGTCGACAGCATGCCACGAATCGCGCCCTGGACGAGGTCTTTCACCTTAGTTTCGTCGACATAGTGTTTCTGCACCTGCGTCAACACCTCGGAGAATGTCCGCAATTCCTCGTAGGTTTCGGATGCGTGCCCGGTCCGTTCCAATCCCTTTTCCAAAATCAGGCCGATGCCTAAGGCCACCGTCACCATCAACAAAAGATATAACCACCGTCGGCTCCGCCGCTGTTCCATAACGTGGGTTCCTTCCTCCCCGAGGCCTACCGCTTAGAGAGCCACACCAGGGGATCTACCGGCTCCGCCCCTTCGCGCAGCTCAAAATAAAGCGTATTCTCACCAGTCATGCCCGTATCGCCCGTCTCACCGATTGCTTCCCCCGCTTCTATTCTGGCCCCGACGGAGGTCAAAATTTTTGATGCATGGGCGTACAGCGAAAACACCCCATTGGCATGATCCATGATTATAACGAGTCCGTACCCTTTCAACCAGTCTGCATAGACAACCTGACCGGCCAACACCGACCGTATATTACTCCCTTCCGCCGCGCGAATCTCAATCCCTTTTCGCTGGATATAGGTATTAAACGTGGGATGCTTCTGCCTGCCGAAGTAGGACACCACTTGCCCGTCGGTGGGCCACAACAGCGTTCCGCGTAAGGCGCGAAGGCCTCCCCCGGCGGACGGTGGGCGACTGGCCAGCGCGGCTCGACGCCTGGCCTCCAGCTCCTTCAATAGACTGTCGACCCTGGTTGCCGAACGTTCCAGCTCTTCCACGGCCCGATCATGGGATTCCTTTTCTTGCGTGATTTTCGCAAGATAGACCCGTTTCTGTTTTTTCAAACCCTGGATCTGAGCCAGCTTGTCTTCCGTGGTGACCTTGTACGCCAGAATGCCCTGACGTGCCTCCTCCCGATTTCGTTCGACTTCAGCGATCCGCTCGGCATCCCTTCGGTAGGTTTCCATGATCTCATACTCTCGCTGCGTCACTGCCGAGAGATAGCGAAACCGACGCTGGAAATCTCCGGCTGAACTGGCCGCAAGAAGCGTCTTCAGATGCCAGAAGCGCCCCTCGACATACTGAACCCGTAAGCGGGCGGCAATGGCATCCTGCCGTTCGTCGATACGCTCAGAGAGCCGACTTAGTTGCACGCTCATCTGCTCAATTTCCAAATCCTTCCGCTTGAGCTTCTTGACGATATCCTGGTGCTCCTGCCGATATCGAACCAGGCGCTCATCTAACGATTGCAAACCCTGTAACACCGATTCCCGCTTCTTCTCCGCCTCATCCGCCTTCTTGCGTTTTTCGACAATGGTGCCGCGCAGTTTTTCCAGCGTCTTCTTTTCCTGCTCGATCTTGTCCGCGTACGAGTCCTTACGCTCGGCAGCCTGCGACAGCGAAACCAGCCACAGCAGCGTGAGGAACAGGCATCCCCCCCGAATCCACCTCATGCCCGCCCCTCTCCAAAGTGCAACAGCGAAAGAAAACTGCCGGCGCAACCGAGGAACAGCCCGACCAAGACGAGCACCACACACATGTCGAACGAAAAGAAGGTCAGCAGGGCATCGACACCCAGAAAGCGGGTGGCGGAATGGATTTCATGACGGAACAGTTCGAATCCGGCCTTGAGAATGACCAGCGACAGGGCACTCCCACAGAGCCCCAGTGCCGCCCCTTCCAGGAGATAGGGCACACGAATGAACGTCGTACTCGCGCCGATCAGACCGAGAATCTCAATTTCTTCACGACGCGAATAGAGTGCCAAACGGATGGTGTTCGCGATGATCGTGACGGACGCGGTGGACAAGATCAGCCCGACAATGATGGCCGCCACCTCGATGTAGCGGACAATCCCAGCCAACGCCTCCACCCATTCCTGATTGTATTGAACTTGACCGACGCCGGGAATCAGCTGCACACGATTGGCCCAACGCCGCATCGCGTCCGCTGAACGTGAATCCGCAGCCAGGGCGACCACGAACGACGCGGGCAAGGGATTCTGTCCCAGCCCCTGGAGGAGCCGGGACTCCGAGGGAAACTGCGCCTGAAAATCGGCCAGCGCCCGCTCCTTGGAGACATACGTAAGGGACCGCACCGCGCGATCGGCTCGCAACTGGAGCTCGATCTCGTTTCGTGCGGGCTCAGGCAGATCATCCTGCACATACACCATCACTTGAATATCTTGCTCCAGCGAGGCAGCCAGAGCTTTCAGGTTGACGTAGAGCAGGAGAAAGACGCCGACGCAGGCAAAGGTAAACGCGGTCGTGGCGACAGCGACCACCGTGGTCGTGCGATTCGTGAGGACGTTGACGACCGCTTCCCGCAACAAGTAGAGCAGCCGCCTCACAGACACACCTGCTCCCGTGACACAACCTTCCCGTGCTCCAGGGTGATGACCCGCCGATTGACCTGAGCCAGCACATTGGGATCGTGCGTCGCCACGATAATCGTCGTGCCTCTGGCGTTGATGGCTTTGAACAGCTCGATGATTTCGCTTGTCAACTCAGGATCCAAATTCCCGGTCGGTTCATCCGCCAGGAGCATGATCGGCCCGTTGACGATAGCGCGTGCGATACACACACGTTGCTGCTCCCCGGTGGAAAGCCCGGGGGGAAAGAGATCTTTCTTGTGGTCCAGCCCGACGGAACGTAACGCCTCCGCCACCTTGCGTCGGATTTCCGTGATGGAAGCGCCCTGCACCAGCAAGGGAAGGGACACATTCTCAAAGACGGTTTTCTTCGGAAGAAGTCGGAAGTCTTGCAACACGACGCCGACTTTTCGGCGGAGGACTGGAATTTCGGATGCGCGCAACTTGGAAAGACTACGACCCTGAATGAGAACCTGACCTTCCTCCGGACGCTCGGCCCCGATCAACAGCTTCAGCAAGGTCGATTTTCCGGCGCCGCTCGGCCCCATCAACAACACGAACTCGCCTTTCTCGATCTCGAGCGTGACGTCGGAGAGTGCGGGACGGCGATCGTAATATTTTGAGACATGAAACAGTTGAATCATGAATGGTGCCACCGGCCGCGAGCCGAGCGCCCGGACGTGCCGGCCACTCCCCGCCTCACAGAACAGGCCACTGATACATCACGCTGACGCGTTCATCCCTCCTACCATCGCAGATCATCCCCACCAACGTCGAATGCATTCGCAATATGTTGCACCGCTTCAGCGGGACCGGCATCATCCTGGATCAACACGACATCGAAGCGGCAAGCCCGATCCTCAATTCGATGTTGAGCCAGATACTGTGCCGCCAGCCGGACCAACTTCGCACGTTTACGTGCATCAACCGCTTCAATGGCGCCGCCGTATGCCCCGGTGCGGCGCCGCTTCACCTCCACAAACACCAACACGCCATGATCATCTGCGACCAAGTCGAGTTCGCCCAAGGGGGAGCGCACGTTCCGGCCAAGAATGCGAAACCCTTGATCACGCAAGAATGCCTCGGCCCGTCCCTCCCCTTCGTCTCCCACCAGGCGTCGTCCGTCGGCCATTGATCGAGTCCCTCTTCAAACCGGAGTCACCGGCGGAGCGTCCTGCCGCCGGTCCTGGGCAAGCACCTGCTGCACCGGAGAGAAGCTGCGGCGGTGAATCGCACAAGGACCATGCGTTCGAAGCTGGTGGAGATGTTCCGGCGTCCCGTACCCTTTATGCTCCGCAAAATTATAGTGGGGATACCAGCGGTGATACTCAACCATCAATCGGTCCCGCGTCACCTTCGCGACAATGGATGCGGCCGCGATCGAACAGGAGAGCCCGTCGCCCTTGATGATGGCACGCTGAGGAATGGAAAGCCCGGGGAGAACCACGGCGTCGAGCAACAAAAAGTCCGGTCTGACCGGAAGTGCATCCAGCGCCCGACGCATCGCAAGACGGGATGCCTGGAGAATATTCAGTCGGTCGATCTCCGCCTCCGTTGCAGCACCGATCCCGACGCCGGTCGCCCGATGCACAATCTCGGCAAAGAGTCGGTTGCGTTCAGATTCTGCGATCTGCTTGGAATCGTTCAACCCAGGCAGGCGACATCGACGCGGCAATAACACAGCGGCTGCGATAACTGGACCGGCGAGAGGCCCACGCCCCGCTTCATCCAGGCCGGCGATGAAGCGATACCCACGCGACCGAGCCTCCACTTCGAACTCCTCGGTGGGGCCCCCTGTCGTCAGGTTTAGCCTTTCAGCCACACGTGCGCCTCTGTCCAGCTCGCATGTGGACGGCGGTATTACGCCTTTGCTGCCGTGGCGGCTGCCGCTTCCTGCTTGGCGCCGGCCGGTGCTTTGGCCTCGACCTTAAACTCGCGGTCTTCCACCTTGGCAAACTTGCCTTTTTTGGTTCGCAGGTAATACAGCTTGGCGCGGCGAACGCGCCCCTGGCGAACCACGTCGACCTTAGCGACGTTGGGCGAATGAATGGGGAACGTCCGTTCAACCCCCACGTTATATGACAGTTTTCGCACCGTGAAGGTCTCGCTGTTCAGAGTCCCTTTTCGTGCGATCACGGTTCCTTCATACACCTGGATTCGTTCTTTCTCACCTTCAACGACCTTCACGTGAACACGAACGGTATCCCCGATCTCGAACTTGGGTGCCGTTTTCTTGGTTAAGGATCGCTGGATCCGCTCTAGCCGATTCATAGTCTCTCTCCTCCTCTCAACGAACAGGTACCTGTACCAAACTCTCTTGCATCACTTCAGTTAATAACCGTCGATCTTCCAATCTCAGCTCACGATCCCGTAACAGGTCCGGTCGCTTGAGATAAGTATTCCGCAACGCTTCCTTCCGACGCCACAATCGAATCGCCTCATGGTGCCCCGAAACCAACACCTCAGGGACCGCCATCCCGCGCACGTCTGCCGGCCTCGTGTAGTGCGGATATTCCAGGAGCCCCTCGGTAAAAGACTCTTCGGCCGCCGACGCCGCATCACCGAGCACGCCAGGGACCAAGCGGGCCGCGGCATCAATCATCACCAGCGCCGGCAACTCTCCACCGGTCAGCACGTAATCGCCGACGGAAATCTCCTCGGGATGCAGCGCCAGTCGGACACGCTCATCCATCCCCTCATAGTGCCCGCACACAAACACCACAACACGTTCGTCCTGCGCCAAAGACTGCGCGAGTTCCTGCGTAAACGGACGCCCCTGTGGAGACGGCACGATCACGCGCAATGTCGTTCCCGGATGAGCAGTCTGATACCGGGTTCGCAGTGAATCGATCGCCCGCAGCACCGGTTCAGCTTTCATGACCATCCCCGCTCCGCCACCGTACGGCAGATCGTCGGCCGTCTTATGCCGGTCAAAGGTATGGTCACGCAAATTCTCGACAGCAACCTCCAACAAGCCCTTTTCCTGGGCCCGTTTGAGGATACTGTGGCCGATGACGGGAGCCACCATGTCCGGAAACAATGTCACCACGGCACAGCGCATCTTAGAGATCTCCAAATCCCTCAGGCAACCGCACCGTCATCACACGCCCTGCCACATCGACTGCAACCACGATCTGTTTTGCCGCAGGAATCAACAGCTCTTTGCCGTCCTGCCGGACCAAGAACGCCTGGTTGTCAGAGATGGCGAGCACTTCCTCCAGCGTCCCCAACACTGTCCCGGACTCATCCTGCACGACCATCCCGATCAAATCACACTGATAGTACTGATCGGCCGGCAACGCCGGCGAGTCACCGCGCGGAACCTGCACCAGCCCGCCGCGAAACTCGGCGACCTGCTCGGGGGTCGCAAAGGCCTCGAACCCGACGATGAGCGTCGGCCCGCCGGACCGCACATGAGTGACACGGGTGACGAGACTCTTGCCATTCGACGCGACAAGGGTCACCTCTCCCAGGTGATCGAACCGACCCGGCACGTCGCTGAGCGATCGCACCCGAGCTTCGCCTCGTACGCCGAAAGACCGCTCAATCCGGCCGATGGTCACAAGCTCTGCCTGATCGAGCGTCGCCATGGGCCCCGACTACTTCTTGCGCGCTTCGCCTTGTGCCGGCTTGGCTGCCTTGGCGCTCTTCTCGGTCTCGAACTCTTTCCACACACCGTGCCGCTTGAGCAACGTCCGCACCGTGGTGGTGGGCTGCGCGCCGTGCCGCAACCACGACAGCACTCGCTCCGACTTCAAGTCCGGCACCGCCGGGTTCTTGAGCGGATCAAAAATGCCGAGAATTTCCAAGAACCGGCCATCGCGAGGCTTCCGCGAATCCGCCGCGATAACCCGATACATCGGGCGCTTGTGCCGCCCCGTCCGCGCCAATCGTAAATGAACTGCCACTCGAACCTCCTCAGAATAATGAGCGCTCAGCCTTCGGCTATCTCCGCTCGGTTAGGACTCTCTTCGTCATTCGCACGTCATCAATGCCCGACACTCACCCGACTACATGCCTCGAAGCATTTGGGCCAACTGCCGCCGGCCGCCGGCACCGCCCGACATGACCTTGGCAATCTTTCTCGCCTGCAAAAACTGCTTGATCAAACGGTTGACCTCCTGCACGCTCGTACCGCTTCCGCGTGCAATGCGCTTCTTCCGGCTGCCGTTGATCAGCGTATGGTCTCGTCGTTCCCGCGCAGTCATGGAATCAATCATGGCCGCGACCCGCTTCATTTCTTTTTCAGGCAAACCGCTGTTTGCGAGATCCTTTAGTTTCTGGCCACCGGGGAGCATGCCCAGGATCTGCTCGAACGAGCCCAACCGATTCATCTGCCCGAGTTGCGACCGGAAGTCTTCCAACGTGAACGTGCTGCTGATCAATTTCTTCTGCGCAGCTTCGGCTTCTTCCCGAGAAAACGTTTCCTGGGCCTTCTCGATCAACGAGAGGACATCGCCCATGCCCAGAATTCGGGACGCCATCCGATCAGGATGAAACGGCTCGAGCGCATCAAGCTTTTCCCCCATGCCGAGGAACTTGATCGGCTGTCCCGTCACGGCCCGAATCGAAAGGACGGCTCCCCCTCTGGCATCACCTTCGACCTTGGTCAGAATGACGCCCGTGAGGCCGACCTGCTGATTGAACTGGCCCGCCATATTCACGGCATCCTGGCCGGTCATCGCATCGGCAACCAGCAGGACTTCGTGGGGATTGACGGCCTGCTTGACGGCCACAAGTTCGGCCATCAGTTCATCGTCGACATGCAAGCGACCACCGGTATCGAGCACGACGAGGTCATAGCCCTGCTCCTGGGCACGCTCAACTCCGCGCTGACAAATCCTCACCACGTCGGCGCGCGAGGCATCAACCTGATCGAAGCGGTGGACATCAATACCGAGATCACGCCCCAGACTCGCCAACTGGTCTCCCGCGGCCGGGCGACGCGGGTCGGCCGCCACGAGCAACACACGCTTGCCTTGACTCTTGAATAACCGTGCGAGCTTTCCGGAAGTGGTCGTTTTTCCGGCGCCCTGCAGTCCCACCATCATCAAAATGGTGGGCGGCGTGGAGGCGAGACTGATTCCTGCACGCTCTCCCCCCATCATCCCGCGAAGCTCGTCCCAGACGACCTTGACGACTTGATGGCCGGGGGTCAGGCTCTTCAGGACTTCCTGCCCAACCGCCTTTTCTCGAACGCGATCCAGGAACTCCTTGACGACTTTGAAGTTCACGTCGGCCTCGAGCAAGGCGAGGCGGACTTCCTTCAGCGCCTCGGCAATGTTGTCCTCTGTGAGGACACCTTGCCCTCGAAGCTTCTTGAGAATCCGTTCAAACTTTTCGCTTAACGCGTCAAGCACAGTGCACCAAAGAAAAAGGCCATCGAAGCCGGGGTCGAGCCAGAGCTCCGATCGCCTCGAAAAACATCAAAAAAATAGCATCGGGCAGTCTATAGAAGGGGGAAAGGTGAAGTCAAGACATTCAAGCGTCCGAGAGAGCGTCCTCCAAGCCACGCTACCGTGCCTCCGCCAGTCCCGTCTCGGCGCCGGCCATTCTGTCGCACAGTACAATTTTTACCTCATTCACCTCTTTACCCTGAACAGCCGGGGAAAGGCTCAAAACCAGTACTGCAAAGACCTCGAGACCGTCCTCCCAGCAGTCCAGAGCCTAGCGCCTGGCATGCATTTTGTTGACATCAATTTACGCTTCCGATATGGTGCCTCAGGTCGGCACATACAGCCGACAGTGGGTGAATGGGGGGAGAGCTGGGATGAGAAAATCGATCGGCGTGCTGCTGATCTTTATCCTGATCGGCGGAATGCTGGGCGGGATTTTCGGTGAAATTCTGCGCGTGATGGCCCCGAACGGCGCGATTCAAAATATCTTCGCCAGTAATTTTTCCCCCGGCATCAACCCACCGCTGACTATCGATCTGGTACTACTCAAGCTCACGTTCGGCTTCAGCATCAAGGTTAGCCTCCTCAGCGTCCTTGGCATGTTCCTGGGAGCCTACCTCTATAAACAGATGTGAGAGGATGGCCGCCTCTCACCTTGTCCCCCGTGGCCACGTCCTATTGCGCCACCTCCAACACTTTCAGTTTCAGCGATCTGATTCGGTTTCGTAACTCCGCCGCCCGCTCGAACTCCAACTTCTTCGCCGCCGCCTTCATCTCGACCTCGAGGCGACGAATCACCTGCTCCGTATTCCCCGTGATCGCATACTCCGTGGGAGATTCCGCCGCCAATTCAAGCTGCGCATGGTTTGCCCCTCCCACCGCATAATCCAGCGCAGGAATCTGCTTCTTGACGCTCTCCGGCGTAATGCCGTTGGCAGTATTGTACGCTTCTTGAATATGCCGTCGCCGGGCCGTCTCATCAATGGCGCGCCGCATCGATTCAGTCACCGTGTCCCCGTAAAAGATCACCCGCCCGTCGACATGACGGGCCGCGCGTCCGGCCGTTTGAATCAAGGAGCGATGCGAACGGAGATAGCCTTCCTTATCGGCATCCAGAATAGCCACGAGCCCGACCTCCGGGAGATCCAGGCCCTCCCGCAGCAAGTTGATCCCGACCAGCACGTCAAAGACGCCGCGGCGAAGGTCGCGAATAATCTCCGCCCGTTCCAACGTTTTGATGTCCGCATGCAGATAACGCACTTTCACACCGAGGTCGTGGTAATACTCCGTGAGATCCTCCGCCATCCGCTTCGTCAGCGTCGTCACCAGTACACGGTTGCCCCTCGCCGTCTCCGCCCGCACTTCGGCCAGCAGATTGTCCACCTGCCCCTTCGCGGGCCGCACATCGATGAGCGGATCCATCAAGCCGGTCGGGCGAATAATCTGTTCGATGACCTCGCCTTTGGCATGGTCCAGTTCATAGGAGCCCGGCGTCGCCGACACATAGATCACCGGCTTCACCATTCGCTCAAACTCGACGAACTTCAGTGGGCGATTATCAACGGCCGATGGCAGACGAAAGCCGTAATCCACCAGCGTGCGCTTTCGCGAAAAGTCCCCCTCGTACATGCCGCCGATCTGCGGCACTGTCGCGTGCGACTCATCGATGATTAAGAGAAAATCTTTGGGAAAATAGTCAATCAGCGTCGGCGGAGGCTCACCCGGCGCGCGCCCGCTCAAGTGGCGCGAATAGTTTTCGATTCCGTGGCAATACCCCATGGCACGAATCATCTCGAGGTCGAACTTGGTCCGCTGCTCGATCCGCTGGGCCTCCAGTAACTGACCGTTCTTCTTCAACGCCGCCACCCGCGCGTCCAACTCCTCCTCAATGCCCGTAATGGCTCGCTCATACCGATCGGGCGCAATGAGATAGTGGGTATTCGGATAGATCGCAATCTTCGGCAACTTGCCCAACGACTTGCCGGTCAATGGATCGATCTCATGGATCGCATCGACGACGTCGCCGAAGAGTTCGATACGCACCGACTTGGCTTCCGAGGAGGCCGGGAAAATCTCGATGACATCGCCGCGCGCGCGAAAGGTCCCGCGGTGGAAATCGACATCGTTCCGCGCATACTGAATCTCCACCAGCTTGGCGAGAATCTTTTCACGCCGCGTCTCCATGCCTTCCTCAAGGTAGACCAGCATGTCATGGTAGACCTCCGGCGATCCGAGGCCATAGATGCAGGACACCGACGACACGATCAAGACGTCGTTCCGCTGCAACAGCGACGTCGTCGCCGCGTGGCGCATTTGATCGATCGCGTCGTTGATCGACGCATCTTTCGCAATGTAGGTGTCGCTCTGTGGGATATAGGCTTCCGGCTGGTAGTAATCGTAATAACTGATGAAGTACTCGACGGCGTTGTGCGGAAAGAACTGCTTGAACTCTTGGTAGAGCTGCCCTGCCAACGTCTTATTGTGCACCAGCACCAGTGTGGGCTTCTGGAGGCGCTCGATGACGTTGGCCATCGTGAACGTCTTACCGGAACCGGTGACGCCAAGCAGCGCCTGGTGCGGCTTTCCTGCCAGCACCCCGGCGGTCAACTTCTCAATGGCCTGTCCTTGGTCACCGCAAGGTTTGAAGGGGGCCTCAAGCTTGAACGAAGGCATGATGACGGCATCTTACCATGTTCGAGAGGCCATACGCGCATGCGAACGGCTGGCGGCTATAGGCTGGCGTCCACGTGGAATCGAAACCTCGCCACCGGGAACGTGGGACGGAGGTTAGAGTGGGATGCGGGTCCGCCGGTCGATCACCAGTTGTTTCGGAAGGCCCATGGTTCGCGTGAGCACGATACACAGAATGGCGCCCAGGCTATCCACGAGGAGAAGTTGCCATCGGGCCTGCTCCATCCAGGCCTCATACGTCATGTCTTCAAGAGGTATTCCGCGCTGAACGCGCATCTCGAAATCGCCGACAGCCTTTTCAATGGTCAGGAACAGCGCGCGACCGCTTCCACCCCGCACATACAATCGCACCTGCTCCTGCTTCTCCGTCCCGACCACTGCGATCAGCGCCTGTTTGCTCTCAATGAACTCTTTGAGGCGAGCAAACAGCACCCCTCGTCCGGCCTCCAAACCAGGGAGATCGGCAGTGAGCGCCGTCAAGGTCGCCATGCCGATATCCAGCCGGCTTTCGGCCTGATTGATCGGTTCGAGAAACGATGGCTGTTCCGTGAGGAGATATCCGCGAAAGTTCGTTTCCACATCCATGACCAACCGTTGGAGCCGCAAGACCTCCATGAGAATGGTCGAACGAAGAAGTTGCCGCTCCTGCTGAATGCGCCATTGCTCAAACAACCATAGATGTCCGAGAAACGAGAAGGCCAGCGCGACTGTTGCAACGAGAAGGAATCCGATATACCGACCACGTATACCCATGAATCCGTGCGAGGCTTTCCAATCCTGCTGATGACCGTCAGGGAACACTCAGGCGAAGGGTCGGGAGGAACACCGTATGCCCCTCCCGACCGCTTCAGTTCAGATGAGTCTTACAGCCAGTTCACGCGCTCGGCCGGCCGAATGTAGATCGGCTCTTCGACCTGGATCCGCGCCACTTCCTTGCCCGACTTGTTGAAGCCCAACACGGTATCGTTGTACATGTCGAACCGCTTCCCGTGAATTT
>JAEURX010000051.1 GCA_016788885.1 Nitrospira sp.
ACGGTCGCGGCTTCTTCCTCCAGCGCGAAGATCTTGCCTTCCGGCATGGTCATTTCGATCTTCCGCTCGAAGTCCACCTCGATCGCATCCGGAGCCTTCGGATTGAGCTTCATCGGGCGATCCAACGCCACGACGTTGAAGCTCTTCACCGGAGCATCCGACGGACAGACGGAACTGGGTGTCGCCGGAATCCCGAGAGGATTCGTCCCCTTGGGCAACGGCATCAGATCCGCCACTGGCTTGTCGAGCACACGCAGAATGCCCCATCCACCTTCGGCGAAGTGTGACGTTCTGCCGTTGAAGTGGATGTAGTCGCCAGGCATCCCCTGGAATCCGCCCGCCTTGGAGACGAGGTCATACCGCTCGGCGATCCCGACGTGAATCGAGTACTTCCGGTTGGCATCCGCCGCATACCGCTCCGTGAGGAAGGTATGGCCGGCGATCGTCCAGACGTGCGACTCGTTCATCAGTTGGTGCAACAGGCGGAACACCATGGTATCGCCCGTGTACGCCCGCAGAAGCGGAGTGCCCGGATCACCGTGGACCGCGCTGCTGAACAGCTTGGAGGTGTCCGGATTGTTGGACAGGCGTTGTGCAAACGGCGCCGCGCGGAAGTTGAAGCCGCTGCCGGTCGTATGCGTTCCGCCGTTGATGTACTTGTTCGGCGCGTTCAAGATCTTATCAGGCATCTGGAACGACACCGTCTTGCCCGCTTCCAACGCCACTTCGATCGGCTGTCCCGGAGGATTGCCGGCTTCGATGACGTTGACCGTGTGCGGCACCGTGTCGTGGATGGAGACCATCAACTCACGGAAGCTGCCGCTGACACCGGCTCCGATCGGCTCATTGCTGTGAATGTCCGCAATCGGCCCGCTGTAGACCAGCTTGCCGTTCTTCGGATCATGGTAGGTGGATCCGTACGGCTCCACGATCGTCACGCCGAACCCGCCATGGGGCCAGGTCGTCGCGCCGAATGCGTGGTCATGCCAGAACACCGTTCCCATGTCCACGTCCACCCACCACCGATAGCGCACGAACTCCGGCGACACGAGATCGCCCGCCGGGTGGTTGTGCTTCAGCGGCTTGAAGAACGTGATGACATCGCCCTTGATTTCTTTGACACGTGCGACTTCCTGACAGCTCTTATCCCGCGGCAGTGACGCCGCCGGATCGTTGCCCTTCTCCAAACAGTCCATCCCGACCATCAACTCGGTGTTGACGTGGAACGGCGTGGCGCCAGGCGCCATCTGGAACTTAATGGAGGTGGCCCCGGCTTTGGCTTCGCCGGTGAGCTTCGCAACCATCGGTGCCGGCAGACCATGTTTGGTCTTCTTGCCCCACATGGTGAACGGCCGGACCGACATCTCATACTCCATTCCTGAGATCACACCGTCCGAATTCCCGGTGTCGAACTGGAAGAAGTGAGGATGGATGTTGATCTTGGACGACTGGAAGTTCGTGTAATCGTCGTCGTCCCACTCGCTGGTCAACAACAGGTCCACGCAGTCATACACGTTGGCGCGGATGACGGCGGGAAGCTTCAGATCGTCATTGGCTCTGGTCAACCGCTCTTCTTCGTGAAGAAGGTAGATCAGACCGTCTTTATCCACCATGGCCGGCTCTTTCCCCTGCTTCTTGGCGAGGGTGATCGGCATGCGGACAAAGTGAATGTTGTAATGCTTCCGATTGGCGTTGTCAGGGCAGAGGCTCCAACGACCCTGTTCGCCCGGCTTCGCCGGCTCGGAGGTCCGCTCACCGTTTTCATCCTGGTGAATCGGCTCCAACCATGGCGCACCGCTGTGGTTCGCTGAGAACGGAACGCGCTTGCCGAAGTGCGGCTTGAACAACGGCCAGGCCATTTTTCCCGTCGTTGGATCGAACAGGATTGCCGGTCTGGTGCTGTCGTCCCACTTGGCTGCGGCGGGATACTTCGGATATTTTGCCGTACTCTCCCGCTCGCCGCGGGCGATGTTGCCGTCCCACTTCCAATCCCACACCGTCGCATCGTAGGCCATGATCTGGCCCTTCTCATCCCCGGTGTGGCCTGGCTGACCCTGGGCCGGAACGAACATTTCCACCCAATCCTTGATGTTCACGATCACAGGATCGGACTTCCAGTTCGTCTTCTGGCTTTTGTCGACGATCTTGAAGGTCTTCCCGAACCAATCGACGGTCGTCCCGATCAATTTATCGGACGACACACCCTGCTTCATGCGGCCCAGCCGATCCGGCAACTCACGCATATCCGGCATCGTGTCGGTATGGGCATTGCCGACCTGCAAGGTATTGTAGAACCGGCCGTACCCCCACATGCCGGCCACATAGTGGTGCGCGACGTGGCAGTGATAGAGGAATTCGCCGGCCAAATGCTGGCAGCCACCGCCGCCGCATTCCGGTTCCAGGTCGAGCGACTCGGACGGACCCACGACTTCCACATCCACCCGATCAGACTTCGTCCGGACCACCGGATACTTCACCGGTCCATCCTGACCCGCCGCCCAGAGGGTGTTCAGCTCGGTGCCGGGGCTCCGCTGCCAGCGGATGGTTCCGCTGTGCGGATGGTGGGAGTGGAACACTTCGGATCCACCATGCACGAGACGCCACTTGACCGGGTCACCGAGGTAACCGCGGGCCACCGTGGTGGGTGGGTCGCCGAAGGTATACGCGCTGTAGGCCAGCGATTCATCTTCAAACCCGAAATACTCGTGCTGCAAATGCATCTGGTCGATACCGAACGGCTCGCTGCGATAGTTGATCGCGCGGCCACCCGGACGATAGGCATCGGTCAGCGGATCGCGCTGCGGCAAGAAGTCACCCTTCTTGTTCAGCGGACGGAACGCTTCGTCGCCGATCTCGTGATAGAACAGCACGAACTCGCGGAAGTCCGGTCCCGTACCGTTATCGATCATGACCTGCCATCCACTGTTCGCATCGGGCGCGGCGCCCGTGCCGAGCGGATCGAGATACTTGGAGCCCTTCGGTTCGACGATGAAAGCTCCGAACAGCCCCAACACCGTCAACTCACGATCATGGCTCCACGAATGGAACTGACGCACACCTTCCTGCATGTTCGGATGGATGTACCATTCGAACTCTTGGGACTTGCCCGGCGACACCACCGTATCCGGGTTGGTCGTCGTGGCAGGCTTTCCGGTCGCGCTGACGATCATGCTGGACGCCTGGATGACCAAGCTGCCATCCTCACCTTCCATTTGATTGCGCAGCGTCATTTTCACGCAGTCGCCCTGGTTGGCACGAAGGACCAGGGGCTGAATGGCGTCGCCCTGGTTTCCGGTTGTCACCGCTCCAGGATCAAAGCCTTCCTTCTCACGCGCTTCTTTATTCTTGGCCTCTTCAGCGCGAACCTTGTCGATCTCTCCGGTATGGACGTACATATATCCGGGATAGTAATCAAGCCACCGGTTCAAGCTGATTTCGATGTTGATCATCGACACGTCATACGTCTTCACCGGTGCATTCGCCGGACATTTCCCGCCGGACGTCATGACCGGTTCGCCCTTCGACGAATCGGTCGCGAGCAGGAAGCTGCTGCCGTCCTGCCCCATGTACTGGTGCATCATCGACATCTCGTTGAATGCACCGGAGGTCTGCTGCGCCTTGGCATCGTTGCCCGCCTGCTGCTCCAACTTCTCCATCAGGCGGTGGTGCTGCATCTCCATCTTTTCTGCATTCCCGGCACGGCCCTCCATGGCGTTCTCCACCACGGTTTGACCCTTGAGGGTCTGGGTCCAACCAGGCATGGCGACCGGCGTCGCATGACCGTCATGCGACTGATCGCCCGGCCCAACCGCGAACACCCACGGCGCGGCAAGCAAACTGCCCGAGAGCAGCGCCGCCTGCAGGCTCAGCATCGCCTTGCGACTGATGCGCCTGCGTTTTGACTGCACTGAAGACCTCATATGTCGGCCTCCCTCCTTGATAATCCCGCGCCCTTCCGCGGGAGTGAATAAAAAGCGTGGTCGTGTGACCGGCCTCCGTCAGGCAGGACCCCGGCTGCTCCGGCCTCTCCTTCCCTCCTCCACGAAACGCTCCAAAAGAGAAAAGGGCTGGTGAAGGGTGTCCTCAATGTTTGAGGGAGCAGGTCATTCGGAGGCCGGTCCTAATCACCCGCACCTTCACCAGCACTCCGGCACAACGCAATTGATGTGCCTACTCACCCGCGTGAATGATCACAGAATTTCATCAGCACTATCAATGAGTTATGAATCGATACTACAACAACGAGGAAGAACAACCTACCGGCTGTTTTCCACGCCTTTAGACAGACTACGGGGACGTGAATGGCAAGCGTGAAAATACAACTACTTAGACTGTCCATGCCAGTGGACACTACGGATTCTATTTTGTGGCAATAAGGGGCAAGCTGAGGCGTGATCGAGCACGCGAGATGCTCTCAATCAGGCTGATTTTGAAGGGGATTTGATGGCACGCCGAGATATTGGCCCGTGAGGAGATCAGACAGGGAGTAGTCTAGCGGATACCGAGCTCGCTGAGCTTGTTATAGAGACTTGCGCGGCTGATTTTCAGGAGACGTGCCGCCTTCACCCGATTCCCCGAAGTCTGCTGCAGCGCCTGGAGTATCCGAACCCGCTCAGCCTGCATCGCCGCAAATCGCCCGACCGTTCGAAGATCGGCGGGCTCGACTTGGGACCCGGCGGCCACCAGATCCGCACAGGTCAACTCCGCATGGGTGGTGGTCACTACTGCCCGCTCAATGTAATGCTGCAACTCCCGAACGTTGCCGGGCCACGGCGCGGCGGTCAAGGCCCGCATCGCCTCCTCGCTCACGTGCCGCAGCTCTTGGCGGTGCCGCTGGCAGGAGTCCGCAATGAACTTCGTCACAAGCAAGGGAATATCAGCCCTCCGTTCACGCAATGGGGGCAAATGGACAGGCAGCACGGCCAACCGATAATAGAGGTCCTGCCGAAAGGCCTTTGCCTTCACCAAATCGGCCAGATCCTTGTTGGTAGCCGACACGACACGCACATCGATCTTGATCGGTTGTGTACCGCCGACCCGCTTGATCTCCCCTTCCTGCAACACCCGCAGCAGCTTGGCCTGGAAGGTCGGCGAGGTATCGGCAATTTCGTCCAAGAAGATCGTCCCCCCGTCCGCTTCTTCAAACAAACCGGGCTTGGCCCCAGCGGCACCGGTGAAGGCACCTTTCACATGGCCGAACAGCTCACTCTCCAGCAACGTCTCCGGAAGCGCTCCACAATCTACGACCACAAAGGGTTTCTCGCCTCGATAACTGGTCTGGTGAATCGTCCGAGCAACCAGTTCTTTGCCCGTTCCGCTTTCGCCCTGGATCAGCACTGTCGCCGCACTGTCCGCAACCAGGCGGATCATATCGAATAATTGATGCATGACCGAGCTCACTCCGACGAGATCACCCAAGCGCGACTCAGTCCGTTCCGGGCTGGAACGACTCGGCTTGCCGGCAGGAGTCGGCAGCGGGAACGCGGC